>NZ_JAAHHU010001246.1:0-1503 GCF_010672095.1 Moorena sp. SIO3I6
TGGATTTTGCGCCAGTTGTCGAATCCGAGAGCATGTCTTAATGGCTTTTTGTAAGCGCTCCTGTTTCCTAACTTTATCAACTTGATCAGTATAGGTTAACTCATGCCACTGCTCGATAAACGTTTGAATTTGTTCCGACTCCAAGTCTTGGAGCATAACATGACGAAATTCAGCATCCCGTAGCCGTTGGGGTTTATAACCAATTACCCGAGATGTCACAATTACTCTTACCTTAGGATACTTATTCGTAAAGCGATGAATATCCGTAATTACATCCTCTCGTTTCCCTGGCTCAAACACTTCATCCAAGCCATCAAACATCACGAAGACAATACCCGCCTTTAACTGATCATCAAGTTTATTTTGATTCAGATGACCTATCGCTCCACTACTTTGATGGCAGAATTCCAAGAAATTCTGGCACTGTCCACTATCGCGATTGCGGATATAAGTGGGTAAGTCAATCAGTAACGGAATCCGTAGAGAACGTTCAGTAGTTAGATCGGTTCTTGCCCACTCCAATGCTAAATAGTGCAGCAAGGTAGATTTACCAGAGCCTGGCTCTCCTAAAACCACCAAATAGCGATAGCCTTGAGAGTTCTTGATCACATCCAATATCGATTGAATTGGCTGTTGATAATAAACCTCTTTAGCTCGTTGCAACTCCTTTTGGTCAATTTCGTGATCTAGTTCACCACTCTCTTGCAGTTTTCGATAATCATCCTTAGGCAGTTCATGAATCGCCTCCGGCATCAAGTCATGAACCTCTCGCACATTTTGGGGGATAAATATCTTCCAGAGTTTTAGTTCATTATAAGCACAGCCACTAGTATCCAAACTATCCAATTTGACATTACCGTAGCTCTCTAGGAGTGCTTCCTGATATTTCCTTAAGTCAACATCTGGGGGAATTCCCGGTTTAGTGTTTTCTGCGATCGCTTCCAAGGTTTGGGAATCTCGGATAGGCCGTAACTGATCGGATTTCCAAATAATATTTTTGACTTTATTATTGTTATTCTTTTTTCCTTTCTTGAGATAGCTTTTACCAATATAGTACATAGTGCCAATCAAATCCTTCCGGTAATTCTAATAAGTCAAGCTCAATCCAAGTCTTCGCTAATATATCGGTATCTATTCCTTGACAGCCATAGTTGAACGCACTGCCCAGGATAGCTTTAATGGATTTATGTTTAAAATACTGCTTGAGAGGTTTACTATACTGTTTTAATTCTTGTTTAGATAAATCAGCATCTTTCAATTCTTTTTACACTAAAGCCATAAATTCTTTTAAGGCTTTACCAAAAAGTTTTTTCTGGGTATTTTGATCCGATAGTCCGGTATACTCTTTGATAGACTCTTTGAAAAAATCTTTCGTGTAGTCTTCTAGAGCTTCTTTGGCCAAGGTACCAATCACCTCTTTGGCCAGATAGCCACCAGCACTATACATTCCCCAAACTGCTAACCAATCCAGCATGATATTGGTAGTTGTTTTTTGGTTTACCA
>NZ_JAAHHU010001247.1:0-1501 GCF_010672095.1 Moorena sp. SIO3I6
AGCATCTGAGACAGTCGCATTACTTACTTCCTTTTTAGACCAAACTACCATTATCTCATCAGTTTAAAACTTTCATCAACAGTATGTCAGCCAGGATTGACAAACTATTCACCCTCTGAGAAGGTATGTGATTATAGGCTAGTTTATAGTTTAATTTAACTGTCGAGGGGGTTTGGGGGAGCTATAAGTCCCGCGCTCTATCTGAAAAGATGAGCGTCGGGATACATGGACTCCCCCAAGCCGATTTGATCCGGTCAATCCCGGTCAAATCGGCAACAGATGTAAGTTTATAGAACAGTAGTTCTGTGTTAGAATTACTAGTATGGCGACTATCATCAACTACTGCTACCGAATTTACCCCGACAGCAACCAAGAGCAGACAATGCTGCATTGGCTCGAAATCTCTCGCCAGGTGTACAACTATAGCTTTGCGAGAAATCAAAGATTGGGTGAATTCGCGCAAATGTAGTTTGGACTATTGTTCGCTCAAACGAGAATACATCATTCCAGCCGACAAGCCATTTCCCACCTACTACAACCAGCAAAACGCACTTCCCAAAGCGAAGAAAGAATTTCCTCAATTGGGACAAGCCCCTTCTCAAGTTCTGCAAACTACAATTCGTAGACTGCACGACGCTTGGAATTATTTCCAACAAAGAGGGTTTGGCTTTCCACGCTTCAAGAAGTTTGGACAAATCAAGTCCATGGTGTTTCCTCAATTCAAAACCCATCCGATTACGGGTTGGCAGATTGCTTTGCCCAAGGTGGGGAAGATCCCCATCAACTTGCACCGACCCATTCCATTCGGGTTTGTGGTTAAACAAGTAAGGGTGTTGAGGAAGGCAGATAGGTGGTTCGTAGTACTGACGATAGAGTCTGACATATCGATACCAGACCCTCAACCTCACGGAGACGCTATAGGTATTGATTTGGGATTGGAGAAGTTTTTGACAACCTCGGATAGAGAGTTTATTGCTAGGCCCGGATTCCTGACATGCTTGTACCGCCAGCTGGAATTGCTGCAACGCAAGTATGCCAGAACGAAGAAAGGCTCTAAGAACCGCGAAAAGGCTCGAATCAAGGTGGCCAAATTCCACAACCACATTGCCAGCGTGAGGAAAGATTGGCAGTTCAAACTGGCTAACCATCTGTGTACTAAGGAAGGTATTGGGATGGTGTTTGTTGAGGATTTGAACTTGAAGGCTATGTCGAGAGGTATGCTGAGAAAGCATACCTTGGATGCAGCTTTCGGTCAGTTTCTCAATTTGCTCGAATGGGTAGCCCATAAGCATCAGGTCTACTTTGCCCGTGTCAACCCGGATGGAACGTCTCAAACCTGTCCTCAGTGTGGTACGCACACGGGAAAGAAAAAACTTTCCGAACGAGTGCATAAGTGTGATGTTTGTGGATATGAAACAGATCGAGATCATGCAGCATCGGAAGTAATCAGATTGCGTGGTCTAGAACTCATTAGTACGCAGAGTCCCTGCGTACTAATGAG
>NZ_JAAHHU010001248.1:0-1498 GCF_010672095.1 Moorena sp. SIO3I6
AAGCCTACACTTACCCAATCGCGAAGTGTAGGAGCGTCACGGATACTGCTGGTGGCTGATTCAACCGCTAGACCTCGCCAGTAGGGACAGATTCTCACGGGTAACTCAGATCCTAGAGTAGCTTAATCATTCTTCATAAATTGGTAAACTGATCAGTAATTACGCAAAAATAACCCAAAAATGGGCTTATTATGCGTTTTGTTTGATAAAACATGCCAAAATTACCTTGGCAGTGTCAGTTCTGCTCACGATATTCTTAGTAAGGTTAACTCTAAAAGACTTCTTTCGCTTTTCTCATTTCACATTTTAAGGAGGAGATTATGAAGCGAGTTGCGATATTTTTCATGTCTTTGATGGCTGCACTGGTACTCATTGCTACCCCAGCTCATGCGTCGATTCAAGCAGGCATTATTAAGCTGTCTTCGCCAGGCCCAGTGGTAACAAAAAATAATGACACAAGCACATTTAAAGAAGTGTTCTTCGCAGAGCCATTTCGGGAAGGCTCAGATGTGATCGTGATTCCAATGGTTCAAACCTTTAATGGAGCAGATACCCCTGGTGTCAGGATCGCAGATGTAACCACGAAGGGCTTTAAGTTCAAAATGAACGAATTAGTTCGGGGTGGTCCAAGGCAGGCTCTGTCAGATGGAAAACATACAACCGAAACCATAGGTTGGATTGCTGTCAGTTTCTAATCGCTCTTAGGGTTTTTTTCTGACCTCCGTCGCCTGTGCCCCATCCATGGGGCACAGGCGATTTAAGTATTTGGTAATGAAAGTGTGAGAAAGGCTGTTGCAAAAGCCAAGCATTACATAATTTTATGATTTATCGCAGTTGGTGGAAGTAATTGTTAAGCTAGGCTCATCTGGCAAGGTTATAATCATCAAACTCTATGCACTCTGAAATTGAAGATTTTACTGTTTGCCATGTTTGTGGTTTTCCTGAAGCTAGAACTCGCTACGGATCTCGAGCCTATGGGAAAGGAAAAGATCTACTGGTGATTGAAAATGTACCTATGGTGAGCTGCCCTAGTTGCGGTACGAGTTAGTTAACATCATTTACTCTCAAAGAAATTGACCGTATTAAGCGCGATCGCTTGACAGTAGCACTAACAAAATCTGTGAAGGTTGCTAGTTTCTCAGTTTAATATTAACGAGTCCACTACACACAGGGAATTTCAAGATCATGGCAAATGGTAAATCCAAAGTTGCACTTATTACCGGGGCATCATCGGGTATGGGCAAAGAAATGGCCAAATCTCTGCTGAAGGATGGTCTGACCGTGGTAGTGGCGGCACGTAGTGTCGAGAAAATGGCTAACCTTAGAGAGTTGGGTGCTCACCCGCTGCGTATGGACATCACCGATGAGGCAAGTATCCAGGCTGCGGTGAATGAAATTCTAGACACTTATGGCAAGGTCTCGCCCCGCTGACCTTAACCGTTAGACTTTGCTGAGTATCAGTAGATGGTCTTGCAGAAGTGTTAACATTGACTTTGTC
>NZ_JAAHHU010001249.1:0-1496 GCF_010672095.1 Moorena sp. SIO3I6
CCCCACCTCCCCCCCTCCCCATCTCCCCATCTCCCCATCTCCCCATCTCCCCATCTCCCCATCTCCCCATCTCCCCATCTCCCGACTCCCTACTCCCGATTCCCGACTCCCACCCCTCTAGCTAACGTAAACCCTTCAGCACTTCCTAAAGATACTTGGTTAGGTAATTGCAAAGCCGCTAACGTCGAGTTGTCCAACAGCAGGTAAGATTGAGTTGAGCACAACTGTTTTAAAGTCTTTTCATCTTGGGGAATTACTTTGCGATCGCTATAAAAATCCAAACTAGGACGCTGATAGGGAAAAGACGTATAGATAATATCCCCTGGAGCCGTATTTTCCTGAATCAAAGCCGCCACTGGCTTAACTGGAAATGCTTCATTTAACTCCCAGAGCCAAGAGTGAGAACTCATTAATAATACCAAAGCCATGTACATCCCTATCAATAAAATTGGGATAAAATTGCGGTTATGCTGTTTAATTTTAAAAGCCGCTAGGGTCATGGTTAGGCTTACCACCATACCCATAATGATTAAAACCGGTTGGGGATCTGCCAATATAAAATAAATACATCCCCCTAAACCAGCTACTCCGATAAATCCTAAACTAATTGTTAAAATCTTAGGATAACGACTCCAATATTGCCAAAATACGGTGAGTTGAGCGGCAACAGCTATAGCAAAAAAGGGATAAACAGGCATAATGTACCAGGGCAGCTTGGTTCCCATCATAGAAATAATCGTAAAATAGCCGATAGTTCCAATTAAAATCAAACTTCCCCAACTCGTGAGGGGTTTTCGCCAAGCTAAATATAATCCTCCTAGCCAAAACAATAGCCAAGGGAAAGTATACTTAATTAACTCCAAAAGATAATACCATGGTGAGCCTTGATTCCCTTCCACCTTTTGAGAGATGCGAGCGAATCCTTGCGAGATAAAATGAACATGCCAAAAGGTTGCTCCATAATGCTGCCATTGGGCAATATACCAAACCAAAACCGGTGCGTAACCTAGGACTATGCCCAACCAAAAATAGCGACTTTTCAACAACCATAACGTTTTATTTGCCAGAATAAAGACCAAGACAATTGCCCCTAGAGGCACAACTAATAGACCTTTTGTGAAAGTAATTAGTCCTAAACAAACTCCGATCCCAATTGCCCAATAAGACTGAGCCTGACAAGCTTTAAGTAAGCACAATAGCAACAGCAAAAACCAAGTATTGATCATGCCATCCAGCATCGCCAAACGTCCGTGGCGCACAACTGGCAACAGAGTCAAGTAGACGCTAGCGGCAAATATTGCACTGACACGTTCAACGAATAGTTCTCGTGCTACTAAATAGAGCAGTGGTACTCCACAAGCTGACAAAAAAGCACCAGGCAGACGAGTAGTGAATTCTTGGACACCCCCTAGTTTATAGCTTAAGGCAATCAACCAATCCATCAAAGGGGGTTTAAGTAGATAAGGTTCTCCCCACAGAGTAGGATGGAGCCAGTT
>NZ_JAAHHU010000125.1:0-17785 GCF_010672095.1 Moorena sp. SIO3I6
GACGCCTAGGGTGACGGGCTAGCTGTAGCCGTTGCCCTGGTGATAAACTATTGAAAATTTCCTGACGCAGTTGGATTGCTCTTGTCTCCAGTTGGCGGATTTGGTCAGAAACATCGACATTGTTTTCTTCTGCAAGTTCCCGAATTTGCTTAATTCGTTTTTCCAGTTCAACCAGTGGCTTTTCAAAGTCGAGACTAAAGGTTCTGTTTTTGGCTGGTGACATAGTTACTGGTCATTAGTCAATGGTCAGTGGGTTTCTGGGTCAGATTACAGGGCATAACTCCAGATTAGCAAACCCATCAAAAGGTGCGACCCTAGGCCGCGAGGGATTGCTCGCGGCCTAGGAGGCGCGCACCTAAAGAGATTGGAATCCCACGCTTCTCTTATATCATCTGGTAGCATTAAAATTTTTGACAACTTACATTTGCCTCAATCATTTGCCTCAATTGACCCTCTGCCCATCTTCCCATCATTAGGATAAACCGCAACGATATTATTACTAGGCATTATTACTAGGCGTAGAGCTGATCTCGCGCAGGCTTGGCTCAATCCCCAAATCTAGACATAGTGTAATTGCTATTGACCTGAAACTTTGCCAGATTGGTGAATTACTGGGGAAAATAGAGATCTGAACCAGAGGATGGGGAAGATTGGGAAGTAATACCATTGAATATCCAGATCATAAGTAACTTAGGGGGAATAAATACCCCGGCTCGTTTTTCCGCCCTGGTCTCTCGTTTCTCTTCCCTAGTCGCCCATAGGCGGGGTTTGCAAACTCGCGCTTGATTTTTGATGAGGAAAATTCGTGACACAGCTATCTATGTTGATGAACTGGATGACTATATTCCTTATTACCAATCAACTCAAAGATTTAGCGCGAGGGTTTTAGGAAGAGGAGATTGTGGCTTTAGTGGAAAACTATCTGCACTGGGAACAAGAGCAATGAGTGTCACCACGAGGAATATCCCTAATCTTGACTTAACCAACTTCACTATTTTGGTGATTGATGATAATCCCACCAATTTAGGAGTAGCTGTTGATTATTTGGAAGATGCTGGTTTGACGATTTTGGTAGCCCGCAATGGTGAGAGTGGCTTGAAATAATTTTGCTGGATGTGTTGATGCCAGGGATGGATGGCTTTGAAACCTGCCGCCGTTTGAAAGCAGATGACGAAACCAAAGATATTCCTGTAATTTTTATGACGGCTTTATCCGGTATAGAGGATAAGGTGAAAGGATTTGAGCTTGGGGGAGTCGATTATCTGACTAAACCGATTCAGTCACAGGAGGTGTTAGCAAGAGTCAAGGTACATTTACAACTGCGTTCTTTGACCAAAACCCTTGAAGACCAAACCAAGACATTGGAAGAGCAGAATCGACGTCTGAAAAACGAAATCAAACAGCGCATGGAAGTGGAAGCAGAACTGAACGAAACCCTGCAACAGCTGCAAGCTACTCAAGACGAGTTGATCCAATCTGAAAAAATGGCTGCTCTCGGACAATTAGTAGCTGGAGTTGCTCATGAAATTAACACTCCTTTAGGTGCTATTAACTCCTCAGTTAGGAATCTTGCTAACTTTTTAGCTCACCACCTCAAGCAGTTACCTTCCTTTTTTCAAGCACTTTCCAAGGAACGCCAATCGGATTTCTTTACCTTACTAGAACGCTCCAGCCAACAAACGACTCCTTTATCTACTCGGAACGTCAAATCAGAAAAGCCTTGACCGGCCAGATGACATCCCACTCGATTCAGAAAGCAGCAAAACTCGCCAATATTTTAGTAGGAATTGGGGTTTGGGACGACCTACACCCTTTGTTGCCTCTACTGAAAGACCCAGAGGGAGAAAAAATTTTACAAACTGCCTATCAATTTGCTAATCTCCAAACCAGTACCCGTAACATTGTTACCGCTGCTGAACGAGCTGCTAAAGTGGTGTTTGCCCTGAAAAATTATGCCCATGATGATTCTAGTGGTAACAAGATAGAGGCAAATATTATTGAAGGGATTGATACTATTTTAACTCTCTATTATAACCAACTCAAATACGGTGTAGAAGTAATCATAAATTATGAGGATTCCTTGCCTGCTATTCTTTGCTATCCCGACCAACTTAATCAAGTTTGGACGAACTTGATTCACAATAGCATTCAAGCTATGGATAGTAAGGGAACCTTAACCATTGATGTCAGACAGCAGGATGATCAGATAAAAGTCAGTTTCAATGATAGTGCTAAAGGAATTCCCCCGGAAATTATACCAAAAATATTTCAGCCTTTTTTTACGACTAAACCCCCTGGAGAAGGTAGTGGTTTGGGCCTAGATATTGTCAAAAAGATTGTGGATAAACATCAGGGTCAGATTGAGGTGGAGTCGGTGCCTGGAAAGACGACATTTACAGTAGTGTTACCAATCGAGATAGTTTCAGAGTAATATCCTAAATCCTATAGCCCTGCGCTTTATAGCAAGGGAAGTATAGTTTATGACATAGTATTTTCGTTTAAAGGGAACAGCGGATCTGGGAACAGCGGATCTGGGAACAGAAATATGTCTTAACCTTTACTTCGACTGCTATAACTATTAAACAACTGCTAAAATAACATATCCTCCTGATTTGTCAATGATTTTAACGAACATTACTGAATCTTTTAATTCCTAGAGAGACTAATTGGTTGGAGCCCAAGATAGTAACTGGAAGTTTAACTAAAACTTAAATAATTATTAATGTAAAGTACCCTTTGTTTACTAAGTTTCGCAAAAATTGTCAAGTCCTTGTCTTGATGCGTCGCTTATTTAAAAATACTGAATCCTTTACTCCGTATAGGATTTAGAACTATGACCATAAAAAATATTGAAGATTTGTTACTTATTTGGTTAAGGTTATGTCTTCTTTCTATAAGTCTGTGTATACTAATAATTGTTGGTTGGCTGAAGTTAACAAACCTGAAGCTAACGGACATTTAAATTTACTGATTTTTAGATGAGCTTTAGAGGTCTAGTGATAACAAGGCTTAGCCTCTGAATATTTCTCTATGAAATCTAAATTTAAATGTCCTAGGAGTAGACCACACCAAAAAAGGTTAGATAAGGATAACCTAAAAATGAAGATGATGCAAAAATTATTGCAAAAGCTAAAAACAGCAACAGTCATAGTACTGATCAGTGTTTTTGTTCTGTTAAGTTCTGGATGGACAAGCACCGCAGTTGCTCAACCCCCTATGGATGAGCTCGTAACGGGCTACGTATCTAAAGTAAATGTCGCCGATCTCGGCCGAGCCATCTTCTTTTACCATGAGCTTTTGGGCATGGAATGGGATCATTCCCAGGATACATACCGTTGGACGCAGTTCTTTTACCCCAAGGTGCCTGGCACCAAAATTGGCGTCTACGAAAGCAAACCTACAGGAACGGGAGAAGCAGCACTAACACTAGTTGTAAACAATATAGAGGAAGCTAGCGATTTCCTGATGTCTCGAAGGATTGAGGTTTCACCGATTCAAGATGTTGGTGGAGGAGTTCTATTAGCATTCTTTAAGGATTTTGATGGCAACAGCTTAACTCTTCGCCAGAACGGGTGGTAATTGGTCTTGACTGGTAGTTGGTATTAACTTTTCAGTCTTGACTTTTCACAGCAGAACGAAACAAGAGGAGTGGTGATCATAAATCCTATTTAATCCTCTTTGATTCACTAATCCCCCTTTAGCCAAAACTACCCTTAGGTAGCGGTGATACAAACCGTGTCTAAATCAACAAAGTAGCTACCTCAAGGACTAAATTATACTAGATTCTAAAGGGGGTTTTTAACCAGCATTTGGAATTATTGGAATTATTGGGATTACAAGACTAAGTACTACTTCAAGCTATTACTTCAAACAACGGCTATCTTCACCCAACTATTTTCAAATAAAGCGTTTCGCTCAAATTTCGGATGAATCCGAACAATATAAATAGACTTCTGATCAGTAGCAGATGTTCTATGTTCCGCTTCAGTAATTTTGTACCAATCTAGAGCAAAGCATTCACGGCTGTACAAGCTGTAGTAAATATCATGGCTTGTTAACAGCGATGGTGCTAGTTTAAATTGAATCGATTCTCCTTTTTTAAAGGAACCATAGTAAAATTTGGTTTCTGGATTAGGTACCGGTAAGAAAACTTTTTTAACAAATGCCTGGGGTAACCATTGCTTAAAACGCAACAGGTTGAAAACATAATAATTTAACCAAACATGAAGCAAATTTTTTCGTTTAATTAGGTCACGGTAAAAGCTGTTGATATCAGTAGGGGCGTTAATTTGCTTGGCATCTACGACGTTAACACCATCTGCTTTAACAGTAGGTTGCTCTACTGTCTCTGACCAATGATAATACCGCAAACCTAATAAGTATTTACCTGGTTTCAAGCTCACGGATTCCCATTGGTTGTCTCCGGATACAGTGAGGGAGCTGATATTAGTTATGGTTTCAAAATCTGGTAGACTGTAAACTACTAATGTCCAGGATTGAGCTGATTGTTTAGCTGCACTCGCATCAAAGCTAATTACTTCTTTGACCTGAATCGGTCCAACTAGAGAAATAATAGCGTGAAGATTCCAACGAGCTCGACTCATTGCCCAAATTAATTTGATGGGCTTTTTTAAAAACTCGGCTGAGACGAGTTGCCACTCAAGATTTTTGGTGTTTTTTTTGGAGGTAAAGTATCCCCCGATAGTTTGCATCACAAATCTTAGGATGCGGGAAAAAATGAAGGAGAGTATGGATAAGGGGATTTCCCATAAAAGCTCTATATTAGTCATTTTTTAGTATAGCGGAGGCAGCAGGGAGTAGGGAGCAGGCAAGAGGCAATAGGCAATAGGCAAGAGGGCAAAAATAATGTGTACCTCATAGCTATGATAAAAGCTATATTTAGTAATTGGTATTGTTAATTTTACCTGTTACCTTTTGCCTTTTACTTGTTACCTTGTCACTTTTTAATTTTTCAGGTTTAATCGGTTGTTGGCGATAATTGCAACTATAGCATCTGGTGCATCAACATGGAGGTTATGTCCTCCTGATAGTGTTACTGTTTTAGCATGAGGTATTGCAGCTTGTTGCAAAGCTATGTCTTCGGCTCGGTTAAAGTTACTATTATTGCCATAAACTAAGGTAGTGGGAGCTTTAATTTGACTCAGTAGCTGTGTGTACTTATCTCGATTAAACGCTGTTCCACTTAAACCAATTCCCGTACGAACTTGCAGTCTTGGATCCCAGCGCCAGCATACACCACCCTCACCAGGTTCGGTAAGTCGTTCAGCATGTTTTAATGCCAATTCTTCAGAGAGGTTGGGGGTTAAGCGGCGCAGACGATTAGCAGCAGCTTGGATATCCTCAAAGACCTGGTGTTGGGGTGGGGATGCTAGATAATCTAAATGAGTTGCCAACTGTTGAGCCGTTTCATCCTCCTTCTCTTCCCCTGGTAGCACCGGCTCCAGCAATAGTAAGGATTTGACCTTTTCCGGTCTGACACTGGCAAAGGTGGCAGCAACCACAGCACCCATGGAATGACCGACTAGAATAAATGGCTGGTCTGTCAGTGCTTTTGCATTCGGCTCTGCCGTGCCAAAAGCGATCGCATCCAAATCCCCCAAGTAATCGATTAATTGATAAGACCCTCCCATCCCCACATGCTGGGAACGTCCATGGCCTCGCTGGTCGGGTGCAACGACTCGATATCCCATCCTTGCCAAGGGACCAGCAATTTCTTCCCAAGCCGCTCCATGTTCTAAAACACCATGGATACATAGGATTAAATCTCCATCCACCGGACCCCAACTACACAGACAAAGCTGTAAACCCCGCACGTCTAGATAAGACTCTTGCATCGGTTCAAGTTGTTCGCGTAGCTTGGCCGAAAGGCCAAGGTTAGAAGGTTGAAGGTTAGAAGGTTGAAGGTTAGGAGGTTGAAGGTTAGGAGGTTGAAGGTTAGGAGGTTGAAGGTTAGGAGGTTGAAGGTTAGGAGGTTGAAGGTTAGGAGGTTGAAGGTTAGAAGGTTGAAGGTTAGAAGGTTGAAGGTTAGAAGGTTGTTCGGCCTTAGTGTTTGAGTTGGGTAGGTTAGATCCTTGGGCTGAAGGTTCAACCAGTAACGGCAATTGATAATCCAACCGTGTCGCTACTTCTTGGGCAAATTTCCCTAAAGGCTGGGGGAGCTGGATTTGCTGCCAAACTTCTCCCAAAGCCGAATCAATTTGCTTATGGTTGCGGAAATTGGGGTCATCTACCGGTAGGGATTGGGGATGAATTCCATCGGTCATCCGCTGGCCTTGATAAGGCTGTAAAACCGCCTCATCAAAAGGAATACCGAGAAACTCACACAACCTTGCCATCACCTTAGCAGGTTGCTTGACTAGTTCCTCGTAATACACTAAATGATGATTGGATGGTGCAATTTCCTCGAAGAAATCTAGGATATTACGGTTACAGGTTGTCCAAACTTCCTCTGCTAGCCAATAAGGGTCTACCTCATCAATACCAAAGATTTTATCCATCCGATTTTTCACGAAGGAATCAATTACCGCATAGGGATGACGTACCAGATGAATATACTTCGCTTCTTCAAATAAATCTTCCGCGTGCCTTAGGGTTTCAATACTGCCAGCATAGGTAGGAGACTTATCCACAAGAGTACGTTTACCCGTTAGTTCCTGTAACCTGCCATAAACCTTCTGAATTGACCAGTCTTGCTGGGTTATCTCCTCCACCAGTGTTGTACTGGCTTGGGCATCTAGGTTCATAATTTCCATGAAAGCTCGCGCTAACCCTTCTCCTAAGTGAGTTGAACCCAAGGATTGATTGCGCTCAGCCATCGTTTCAAAGGGCAATAGGTGTAATTCTGGTGGACAGAATAAATCCCGATGACCAGCTAGCATCACCCGCAGTAAGGTGGAGCCTGACCGAGGGCTAGATAGCACAAACACCATGCTCCGATTGCGCTGGGTGGGTTTGGTAAATTTGCGTTCGCTATTGTTCCATGCCCAAGGATTAGCCCAATTCTTAATATCTGAGAGACTAGTAGTCGTCAATGAAGTTTCCGTTGGCTGGGGCTGATGAAGCCGTTCCATCTCCAAAGCCAAGTACTCAGATAGAGCTGTAATCGTTGGTCGCTCATAAAACTCCCTAGGATAAAGGGTTATCTTCAGGTCTTTCTTACAGGCATTGAGTACTTCTACAATCATCAAGGAATCAGCACCCAAATCCATCAGGTTGCTCGACCCTGAGATTTCCCGACTTATCCCTAAAGCCTTAGCAATCTGTTGCTTAAGGTAATCTTTTAATAACGCTTCCCGTTGGGTTGTTGTACTGGCGAGCAGTTGATCAAAAATCCCAGAATTGTCGTTTTCCCCATCCCCCTGAGGCGGTAGTGTTTCTGTTGTGATTACCTCTGATAGGAATAACGGTAACTCTACCGGTAGTCGTTCCTTTAACCTTGACCACTCTACCGGTAATACCCCCACCTGAGCCCCATCTTGTGCCAGAAGTTGTTCGAGTATCTGTAATCCCTGTGGTGCTTGAATCGGCTCGATTCCCAGCATTGCCATCCGTTTACCGACGCTAGCGGCTAAACCCATCTCAGCCCAAGGTCCCCAATTAATACTTAAAGCGCTTGCACCTTGCTGTCGTCGATAATGGCTGAGGCTATCTAAAAATCCGTTAGCTGCGGAATAGTTTCCTTGACCAGGGGTACCTAGGATAGAAGTAGCGGAGGAAAATAGTACAAATAACTCTAGGGCTATATCCTGAGTCAACCTGTGTAAATTCCAGGCTCCCTCAACTTTCGGCTTCATCACCTTGGCAAATTTTGCCCAATCTTGGTGCAGCAGCACCCCATCCTCTAGGACCCCTGCACCATGGATAATTCCTTTGAGGGGGGGTAGGGAAACCTGAATTCTGTTGAGACAGTCCCTAACTTGTGCTTCCTGGGATACATCCACCTGCTCCAGGACCACCATCACACCTTGTTCTTCTAATTTCCCAATTATTTCTGACGCCCTAGGATTTGGTTGGCTTCGTCCTACCAGTACTAAATACCTTGCGCCCTTATCGACCATCCATTCAGCTACCTTTAACCCCAGTGACCCCAAACCACCGGTAATTAAGTAGGTGCTATCTGGTTTTAGCTGCAATGGTAAAGTGGGGGGTTGGGACTGTTGCTGTTGATGAATCAGGCGAGGCACATAGGATTGTCCATCCCTCAAAGCAAATTGGTTTTCTCCCTCTGGCCGTAATATCTGCTTGAGCAGCATTAATGATTGCTCTTGGTAGTGCTGCTCATTCCCCTCCCTTGGTTCTAGGTCTATTATTCCTCCCCAAAGTTCTGGATGTTCTTGGGCAATAACTGCCCCTAAACCCCATAGGGGAGATTGGGCAATCTGTAGGGATTTTTTCGTCTTACCTTTTTTCTCTAATGCTACGGGTTGTGTGCCCTCGGTAACTAACCACAGACGGGGAGGTTGAGCTAATTCTGCTTTAACTAACGCTTGCAGCAGATGCAAGACACTACCACAACCGTTTTCTAAGGTGGCGTCTAGGGGAAATGTTTGGAACTGATCCAGTGCGGGAGTATCTAAACTCCACATATGAACCACAATCACAGATGTTGCTGTTAGGGATGCGACTTGTTGAGCTAACAGACGCTGAAACTGTTGCGGTTGCGCTGGGTTAATTTGGTAATGGTTTGCTTGTAATTGTTGATAGCTTGAGCCAGGGGAAATTAGCAAAATCCGGTCGGGTTTTGCTTCCAGCTGTTGAACTAATGTTTCTCCAAAGCCCCCTTTATCAGTAAAAATCAACCAAGTTGTACTAGATGTAGATATATCAGTAGATACATCAGTAGATATATCAGATACATCTATATCCTTAGGTCGCCATGCTATCTCATACAACCAATCCCCATAGGATGGAGTAGAGAGTTGGCCATAGGAAATCGGGGATAATGGTTTTACTGAAGTGGTATCTAGCCAATACCGTTGCCGTTCAAAGGGATAAGTGGGTAGGGAAACTAGGCGACGGGGGTTATATTGATGGAATTTTTTCCAGTCTACTGATGCGCCATGTTTATATAGGCTTGCCAAACTTTCCAGCATTTGCTGACTATCTGGTTTTCCTGGACGCAAACTTGGTATAGCCGTCAGCTTTCCTTTCGGTAAGCACGCTTTGCCCATTCCCAATAGGCTAGGCTTCGGTCCTACTTCCACACACAGATGATAACCCTGTTGATAAAGGGTTTCCATGCTCTGGTAGAATTTAACGGACCCACGGACATGGTCACACCAATACTCGGTCGTAGCGATCGCGGCAGTGGCTAATTTTCCAGTTAAATTCGAAATTATCTCTATTTGGGGAGGATGTAAGGATATTTCCGATAATACCTGGGCAAAATCTGCCACCATTGGTTGCATGAGGGCAGAATGGAAGGCATGAGAGACTGGCAACTTTAGTGATTTGACCTTTTGAGAGCGTAGTCGGGCTATCACGGTTTGAACGGCCTGACTTTCCCCAGAAATCACAATATTTTCCGGACCGTTAATAGCCGCGATTGAGACTTCGTCAGATACTCCTTGAATTGCCTCAGTTACCTGCTGCTCATTGGTCAACACCACCGCCATCTCACCACCTTCTGGCAACTGTTGCATCAAACGCGCTCTTTGGGCAATCAGCTTTAGCCCATCTTCTAAGCTAAAGACTCCTGCTACAGTTGCTGCCACATATTCCCCAACACTATGACCCATCACCACAGTTGGTTCGATTCCCCAAGACCGCCATAACTGAGCCAGGGAGTATTCTAGAGCAAACAATGCCGGTTGGGTGTAGGCGGTTTGATTCAGTTTTGAGTTGTCACTATTGTCGCTGAAGATTTCAGCATACAGGACATCCAGTAACGGCTGTTCTAAATAGGATTGCAGAATTTCGGCGCATTGGTCGAGAGTCGCCCGAAATATTGGTTGGGTTTCGTAGAGTTGCCGTCCCATACCACTATACTGAGAGCCTTGACCGGTAAAGAGGAAAACGATTTCGGGGGGAGTAGGGCTATTTTGTGCTATTTTATCCGAAATGGTTTCGCTTTCTGTCAACTTGGTCAATTGTTGCTGCAACTGGTCAGTGGATTGGACTAGGAGGGCTAGACGATAGTTAAAATGCGATCGCCCTTTATTGCTGGTCAAACAAATATCTGCCAGTGTGCTTGATGGCTCAGATGCTATGAAGTCTATGTATCGCTTTCCTAGGGTTTGCAGGGCGGTTGCTGTTTTGGCAGACAAGGTAAATAGATGATAGTTTTGGTCTTGATCGTTTTGGTCTCTATCATTACTTGTCGCTTTTGTCAACTCTGGCGCTCCTTGTAGCACCACATGAGCATTGGTTCCTCCAAAACCGAAAGAACTTACACCAGCAAATGGGGGAATAACATCCCATGGCCAAGGCTCCCGTTGCTGCTGTACTCGCAGGGGCAGTTCATCAAAGGGAATGTGGGGATTTGGCTCCTGGAAATGGAGGCTGGGTAAACGTTCTTGGTGCTTGAGGGATAGGGCAACTTTGATTAAACTAGCAATACCAGCAGCTGCTTCTAGATGACCAATATTAGATTTGACCGAGCCAATCGCAACAGGCTTGTTGGTAGGATGGGTTGATAACGCACCGTAGTTATCAGAGTTATTATCAGAGTTATTGTCAGAGCGATGTTCCTTTGGAACCGCTTTGCGAGCGCGTTTTAGGACATTTCCCAAGGCCATCGCTTCAATCGGGTCTCCCAGTAGGGTTCCGGTGCCATGGGTTTCTACATACTGCACATCTGAAGGTGAAATGCCCGCGTGCTGGTAGGCCGAGACTAGAACAGCTTCCTGAGCGTCTCGATTGGGAGCAGTTAGCCCATTAGTGCGCCCATCTTGGTTCACCGCACTGCCTCGAATCACAGCATAAATTGGATCTTTATCGATCAGGGCTTTGGATAGGGGCTTTACTACTATCACCCCAGCGCCCTCGCCCCTGACAAAGCCATTGGCACGGGAATCAAATGCCTTACAGCGACCATCGGGAGATAAAGCCGTTAACTTACTCAACCCAACCGTCACCACTGGGGTTAGCATCAAATTCACTCCCCCTGCTATGGCTACGGTTGACTCACCATTCCAGATACTCTGACAAGCCAAATGAACAGCGACTAGGGATGAGGAGCAAGCCGTATCAACCGTTAGACTTGGCCCTTTGAAATTCAGTAGGTAGGAAATGCGATTAGCTGCCATAGTGGAAGCTACACCAGTATTGGTATAGGTATCCACCACCTCTGGACTTTGGAGAAGCAGCTGACCATAATCATTAGTGGAAATGCCAACAAAGACCCCCGTTTGGCTTCCACTGATTTGGCTAGACACTTGGCCTGCATCCTCTAGTGCTTCCCAAATTACTTCCAACAGTAGTCGCTGCTGGGGGTCGATATAGGTAGCTTCCCGAGGAGCAATGCCAAAGAATTCTGGATCAAATTGATCAACATGCGCCAGGAAACCACCATAACGGCAATACATTTTGCCTGGTGCTGTGGGGTCCTTGTCGTAAAATCTCTCGATATCCCAACGCTCTGGTGGCACTTCAGTAATAGCATCGACACCATTTTTGAGCAGTTGCCAGAATGATTTTGGGGAAGAGGCACCTGGAAAGCGGCAGCCAATCCCGATAATAGCAATAGGTTCTTTTAAGCCTTTCCTCTTTTGCAGCTGCAATTCAAGAAGGGCGCGTTTTTCGGGGGAGAGATTGGCAATCCGCTTAGCAATATCATCCACTGGCAACATAGATCGAAACATAGATCTAGGAATTATTTGATGGGTTTTCCCAGAATTTCTTGGATTTGTGCTTCTGAAAGCATTTCCAACTCAGCTAAGAGTTGGTCTACCTCTTGATCACCACTGGAGGCAATCGATTTAACCGTTACGGGTGAACGATAAAAGGGAATCGAGGTGAACCGATCCAGATTCTGGAACTGTGCCTCCCATAATTGTTGCATCTCACTACCTGCACTCGAAACTCTCGGTTCGATTTTTCTTGGGCTGTCCCCCTGGTTTGAGTTGCTTTGTTGACTTACTTTCGCCAGATATTGGGCAAGGGACTCGATATTGGGATAATCATAAGCCAGTGTAGGAGACAGAGGCACCCCTAACCATTCTTCGAGATCATCAGCTAGTTCAACTGCTGTTACTGAATCTAGACCATAATCAGCAAAAGACTTGCTGATGTTAATAGACTGGGGAGGAAGTTTTGTTTCTCGCGCTAGCCAATCTATTATCCACTTTTGAATTGATTTGGAGCTTTGCTGAAGGCCGATAGTATTAGTGGTGAGTTCTTTTTCTGGTTTAGTTGGGGCAATGGTTGGCTGTTGTGCCAAACTCCATTGCCCTACAACTGTCAAGCTATTGTTTAGAAATCCAGCTCGACAAGCATGGCGCTGTACTTTGCCACTGGATGTCTTGGGAATACTATTGGTCTTGAGCAATAACACAGCATAGACTTGAAGCTGGTATTCTTGGGAGATGGCACTCCGGATTGCTTCAACCACTTGATCGACATCTAGTTTCCGCAGGTAATTCCTGGAAACTTCTTGGACAATCACCAATTGCTCAGCCTCTTCCACTTCCACAGAAAAAGCTGCGCCATAGGCAGGGCGAAGAGCTGGATGACTCTTTTCCGCCGTCAATTCTATATCTTGGGGATAATGGTTGCGACCCCGGATAATAATTAAATCCTTCAGACGACCTGTTACAAACAACTCGCCATCCTGGATAAATCCTAAATCACCAGTACGCAGCCATGGTCCTAAACCAGTATCAGCTAGATAGGCATTAAAGGTTTTTTCCGTCACCTCTGGTTGATTCCAATAGCCTTGAGCAACACTTGGACCTTTTACCCAAATCTCTCCTACAGCACCGGCTTCGACTTGGGTGAGGGATTGGGGGTTTGCGATCGCAATTTTTTCATTTAACCAAGTCCGGCCACACCCAACCAGGATTCGAGTCGGCACATTACCATTAGACTGACCATTAGACTGACCATTAGACTGACCATTAGACTGACCATTAGACTGATTGAGACGATTTTCTGGCAGGGGAACCACTCGATTTTGTTCAAGAGCTTCCCCTTCAAATTCCCTTACCACGGGAGGTTGGTCTTTCAAGCCTCCAGTGACTAATAATGTGGTTTCTGCCATGCCATAACAGGGGTAAAATGCTTCCCGACGGAAGCCACAAGGGGCAAATTTCTTAGCAAATCGCTCTAATGTGGAAGCTCGAACCGGTTCAGCACCCGTAAAGGCCATGTGCCAGCTGCTCAGGTCAAGGGTTTCTAATTGCTTAGGGGTAATTTTATGTACACACAGCTCATAGGCAAAATTCGGAGCACCACTGGTAGTCACCTGGTATTTCGAAATTGCCTTTAGCCAGCGGTAAGGCTTGCGCAGGAAATCTACTGGAGCCATCAGGATCATCGGAAGACCGACATAAAGAGGTTGTAGGATGCCGCCAATCAGTCCCATATCATGGTAAGCAGGTAACCACGACAATCCCCTGCTTTGGGGTGTATCTTGGAAACACCGATTAATCAAGGCTGAATTGTATAGCAAATTCCCGTGGCTAACCATTACTCCTTTGGGTTTACCCGTTGATCCAGAGGTGTACTGTAGAAAAGCCAGGGTCTTTTCGTTACATTCCGGGTGCTGCCAATCTGATTCATGGTTCGTAGGTTGCTTGTGGGGAGGTATCCCCACACCCCTCGTCTTGTCAGTAGCCAGCCACTTCAGTTGCTTATTGGCGCGCGGGCCACGCGCGACAGCACTGGCTGGATTGTCAGCTAGCTGAGTCTCTATTTTCTCTAATAGAGGGGTAGTAGTGAGGGCAAATTTTGCCTGAGCATCTGCCACAATTGCCTCTAGCCTGGACAAATTTTGATTCGAGCGGGGGGGATAAGCTGGAACGGCTAAGACTCCTGCATACAAACAGCCGAAGAAAGCTGTGATAAACTCTAAACCGGGTGGATAGAGTAGTAAAGCTCGCTCCCCTTTTGCGTTCTGGTGTAGAAGCTCCGATGCGATCGCTTGGGCGTGGTTGTCTAACTGTTGATGGGTAAGGTAGCGGTCTGGGGTTTCCCCGTTCAGTAGAAATGAATAGATGATCTGATCCGGCTGGTGTATTGCTCGGTAACGTAGCAGGTCTACTAAGGTAGAAAATTTTGGTATATTCTCGCTCATCTGATCTAAACTGTCTTTCATGCCTGCACGCCTTATTTTCACAGCCAAATCGTCGTCCATCCCCTGATCGATAGATTTATTAGCCTTTTTCTAGGCTACAACAATCGTTTATTATCTATTAAGATGGGCATTATTGGCCAATAGCTTAATGAACTACCAATTCCCCTTAGTAATTGGAGGTAAGCATTCAGCATTCAGCATTCAGCATTCAGCATTCAGCATTCAGCCTTCAGCATTCAGCATTCAGCATTCAGCATTCAGCATTCAGCATTCAGCATTCAGCCTTCAGCATTCAGCCTTCAGCCTTCAGCTATCAGCCTTCAGCTATCAGCCAAGGACTTGTGTCCACGCTACTTGATGTGATTTTGAATAAAAGAGGTAAGCTAAGGCCAAAGGCAGCGCTACGGGAACGTAAGGTCTGAGTTACGGCTGACGGCTGACAGCTGTTCGCGTAGCGTGCGCGTAGCGCTTATGCTGATAGCTTAGGTTTCGCTCATAACTTTCAGCCGAATCAGCTGCTCTCCACTCTCGTCCAAAGGAACTTCAATCACGTCACCCGCTAGACGATCCATACAGGTCAGCAGCAATCGCAAGTGGGGAGTACTTGCCCCGGTATCTACATACAATCGGTCTGACAGGCTACCTAAACGCTTCCAGGTAGTATAGAGTTTGCCAACAGTCTTTTCTAGTGCCAAGGCTTGTTTCACTAAATCAGCAGCAGTGTTTAAACACTCAAGCCGTAGCGCTTCATCTAAAGCTAGTTCCATATCCAAGGATGTGTGATTAATAGCTTGGACTTGGGCAGATGCATCTAGATACTTGGCTAAGCAACGGGCATCTGAGGTCACGTGTTTAACGGTGTCCACATCTGGGTTTGTAGCAATTGCTTCTTGTAATGGAATCAGGTGGCTTTCTGGCAGCTTTTCCATCTCTTTGACCAATGGAGCCAGGTAACTGGATGGGAGACCCCCTTCAGCAGATTTTTCTTTAACTTCCTCTGGTAGTAATTCTGAGGACATGGCAGTCCATTGATCAGACGCCTGTTTGACCTCCCGGCGGGTAATGCGATCGCCTTTTTGAGCTCGTTCTGTCACCATCTGCTGGACTTCGGGAGCAGACTTAGCTGTTTCCACAAATGCCCGTTTACTGAAGTTATTAATGGCATCATGACTAAGCTGACCCTCGGTTAACAGAGTATCGGCACTGTTAGCCAGTTCAATCAGGGAGTAAGCCTGACTCTTACCGATTTCCCGACTTTTGAGCCAATTTAAAAATCCAGCTCCCCTTCCTTCACCCCCTTTTTTCTCCCTGTCTCTTACTACTCGTAGAATCCGTCCCCGCCAGATATCGGTCTGTAGGTCAACGCGATCGCATACTCGCCAAGCGTGATCGACTAGCTGGTCAAAGTCAGTTTCCTGAATTTCCTCATCCTCTGGATCCGGGAGTTGGAAATCTAGATCCATCGGTTCGTTGAGGAGGGCAGCGAGTTCGGCGGTAGAGTCAGGCACTTGCACCATAGGGAAAGATTATCCAGTCACGGTAAACACGATTATTGCACGGTTTCCAAATTATAAGACTCTACGCTACCCCTAGATGAGTGTGACTTTATTGTCTGGCATAATGCACCAGATGTATAGGTTATTAGTCGTTAGTCATTAGTTTGGTTGCTTTTGAGAGCCAGGTGTGACCGTAAACTTATTAACTGGCATTTAACAATTGGGGGGTGTTTGAGGGGGTCGAAATTCCCCATCCCTCGTGATTAGTGGGGATGGATAGACCCCCTCAACAACTGTTTCCCCACATCCTCCAGATGGATTTTTGATATATTCTTTTACTTTTTATAATGGCGCTCCACCACAGAATACAATACATTTGGAGTCGTGCCATAACTTCCGGAATCTGTGTTACATTGATTGTCGTCTAATCAGCGCGACTGAAGAAAACTAAGGAGGTGATTACACTGTGGCGACGTTAAGACAGACATTTCGATTGTACCCAACGGCATCACAACAATCCAAGTTATTCTACGCTCGTTCTTTGCATCAATTGTTATACAATGCCTGTCTGGCTCATCGTCGCTATGAGTGGAAAGTAAACCAGAAAAGCGTTAGTTATTTTGAACAACAAAATATTCTACCGGCCTTCAAGGAATGCTGGACGGAATATAAAGGTCTTTACAGCACATCATTACAGGCAACAGTTAAACGGGTAGACCTAGCTTATAACAGTTTTTTCAGTGGACTAAGAAAGTTCCCAAGATTTAAATCTATTAGGGACTATTCTGGATGGACTTACCCCAGTGCTTCTGGCTGGAAAGTTAACAGTAATGGAAAACATGGAACTCTTATCCTGAATGACCTTAAAATTAAAATCAGGATGCGAGGTAAGGCTAAATATTGGGGTAAGCCAACCACTTTGACTGTTGTTTACAAACCACGATTAAATCAATGGTTTGCATCGATCACTCTAAAAGTTGATACACCTGAACCATTATATGGAGCTGAGTCAGACTTAAGCTATGAGTCGGTTGTAGCTTATGATTTAGGAACAGAAACAGCTATTACTACCTTTGATGGTTCTGAGTTCAACGAGATTGAAAATCAGCGTTTTACTCGTACTTTAGAACCATTATTAAAAAATGCTGGCAAGGCTAAACGTAGAAAACGCGCTCCTAATCGTAGACAGCGAGTGAAGCCATCAAGTCGCTGGAAAAAGGCCAATAAACGAGAATCTCAACTCAAGCGTAAAATTGGTAATCAGCGTAAAGACTGGCAACACCAGGTTACGTCAGATTTAGCTAGTCGTTATGACATCGGCGTAACTGAAAAACTCAATACGAAAGGAATGACTCGTAAAGCTAAGAACAGCTCAAAACGCCAAAGACAAAAAGCTGGGTTGAATAAATCTATCCTTGATGTTGGTTTTGGTTCTCTTAATAAGATGCTGACCTACAAAATCGAACTAAAAGGTGGGATCGTGCTTCAATTACCTACCAAGCAATTGAAGCCATCACAACGTTGTCCAAAATGTGGTAAAGTTCATAAAGAATGGGCTGATATTTCCAATCGTTACCACGTTTGTGATGAGTGCGGGTTTGAATTTCCACGAGACAAAACCAGCACAATGGTAATGTACAACGCAGCATTAGGAAAACAGCCGGGGTACGGGAATGACCTCGATAAACGTGGATTTTCTAGCTCTACTTCAAAGACCAGTAAGCATACTGGATCGATGAAGCAACTAGGGAAGATGAAGCGTCAAAAATCACGCTCTCAGGACGGGTCTGCTGAAACCCCGTCCCTCTACAGGGCGGGGTAGTTCATCCAACGTACTGTGATTAGTTTGACACCGATTGAATCGGGCAATTAGTTAGAGATCAAGGCGTTGCCCAATTCTGGAAGACTCAAGGGTAATTGGTATAGAAAAGGGAACAGGGAACAGGGAGTAGGGAGTAGGGAACGATGAACAAAAATTATCACAATTAATTTAGGTACCCTATAACTGGCTCAAGTATAAGCTGTTGTGCATTTA
>NZ_JAAHHU010001250.1:0-1494 GCF_010672095.1 Moorena sp. SIO3I6
TTCCTGTATCCAGTGTTCTCTGAGCCTAGCGACTCAGAGGCTAGTGTTAATGAACCTACTGCTACATTGGGTTTACTAGCCCTTGGTATTATAGGAACACGTTTGAGTACTCAAAGAAAAAAAGGAAGCAACAGAAAGTAGATATAGCTACCAGATCAGCTATTTATACTAAGTTGCGGTCAAAGGTACAACTTTCTCTTCCGCCAATCTCCCAATCTCCCCATCTCCCCATCTCCCAATCTCCCCATCTCCCAATCTCCCCATCTCCCCATCTCCCCATCTCCCCATCTCCCTATCCAACTAATCTACTCTCTTTGAATGCAACTCGGTATTAAACGAAATAGACAGACACAGACACAGGTAGTGGTGCTGAAGTCCTACCTTTTCCCAAAAAAATCTAGACTTCAAGGGTTTCTTTCGGATATAATCAGAAACTGGTGCTTTTAGGCATAAGCAAAAACCATGAATGCTCAAGAAATCATTCGTTCCCTTGAAGCGGAACAACTTAAGGAAAATGTCCCTACCATCTACGTCGGTGACACCGTGCGGGTGGGGGTACGGATTAAAGAAGGTAATAAGGAACGGGTTCAACCCTATGAAGGCACTGTGATTGCCATGCGAAATGGTGGCATTAATGAAACGATTACAGTACGCCGGATTTTCCAAGGGGTTGGTGTGGAAAGGGTTTTTCTACTCCATTCTCCAAAAATTGCTAATATAAAAATAGTCCGTCGAGGCAAGGTGCGTCGAGCTAAGCTATACTATTTACGCGATCGCGTTGGTAAGGCTACTCGCATCAAACAACGCTTTGACCGTAGTTTATAAACTTTTTCTGGCCTAGCATCAAGTTGGTTGGTGTAAATGCCAAAATTAGGGTAAACTAGATCAAGCGAGAGGTTGACCTCTACCTCTCTAATCCATCTGCGTCCTTAGTTCAGTTGGTAGAACGCAGGTCTCCAAAACCTGATGTCGGGGGTTCGAGTCCTCCAGGGCGCGCTCAAAATTGGTAGAATACAAAAGTTAGGTGCGCTCTTACTTGGCGAATTAAATTCTCCAGGGGTCGCACCTGTGCTATGCCAGGGTTTACCTGAGCAAATCCACTGGGATTCCTTCAGTTGAGGGGGCTGAGTAGAACAGTTTGACTCAACCATCAGGACTAGTGGATTTTTGTGGCGGGAGCCCTACCAGCTAGACTATCCCCGATACAAGGAACAGGAAATTGAGATAGGTGCGCTCTTACTTGGCGAATTAAATTGGCCACGGGTCGCACCTCCAGTAAAGCCGACTTGTGTCATCTAATCCCTGGCTGGATTAACTGAGCAAGATGCGAACATAGCACTCAGCACCGACCATGGTAGACCGATATTAATGCGTTGATGGGGGAAAGGAGAAGTTGTGGCAAAGAAAACAAAAGCTGAACCAGAGACTAAAGAAACTGAATCTGGGTTTAACCTAGGTAAGTTCTTCAACGAAACTAAAGAAGAACTCGCTAAA
>NZ_JAAHHU010001251.1:0-1493 GCF_010672095.1 Moorena sp. SIO3I6
CCTTGAATTTTGCGGGATTGTTGACTATACATAATATACAGCGGTTTGCAATTGGGTGAGGTACAAATTATTGGGTTTTAGGGAACAGGGAACAGGGAACAGGGAACAGACAAGAGGGAACAGGGAACAGGGAACAGGGAACAGGGAAAAAATCCGGCGTTGCTGATTATGAGTATGGTTTCGCCCCCCTAGCCCCCCAATTCTGGGGGGAACAAAACTCTCAAAGTCCCCCAGAATTGGGGGATTTAGGGGGCTTTAATAAAACCAGATGATCGCGCATTCATTCCTTAATTCAGCAACGCCTAAAATCCTGTATACCTTATAGTTATGAAAAACGCTATAAATTTTTTAAATGTGTTTTATAGAGGATTGATAGGGTGTATTGGAAGAGAGAAGACGTTGATCTGTCATTTTTTTCTATTTCAGATTGGATTACCACTCAATTACTACTGATAAGGCGTTGATAGGTTCCTGTTTCTTGGCGTAATTGTTCATGGGTTCCCCGTTGAACAACGTTTCCCCTATCCAGGACAATAATTTCATCACAATCTCGAATGGTACTTAGACGATGAGCAACGACAATGCAGGAACACCCACGCCGTCGTAAATTACGATCAATGATTAATTCTGTTTCTGCATCTAAAGCACTAGTTGCCTCATCTAAGACGAGAATGGTAGGATTTCTCACTAAAGCGCGAGCAATTTCAAGGCGTTGTCGTTGTCCACCACTGAGATTTGCTCCCCCTTCACTCAGTGGAGCATCATATCCTTTTGGCTGAAACAGGATTGATTCATGAATGGCAGCATCAGTGGCAGATTTAACTAAATCTGATTCGGGAATGGTGGTATCCCAAAGGGTTAAATTCTCTCGAATTGTACCCGCAAAAATAAAAATATCCTGTTCAACCATTGCTAAGGAATTGGCAAGAACAGCACGAGGAATTTGACTGCGAGGAATACCATCAAAAAGGATTTCCCCCTCCCAAGGGACATATAATCCACAGGCTAATTTAGCAATGGTTGATTTTCCTGAACCACTACTACCGACTAAAGCAATTCTTTGCCCCGGTTTGATAATTAAATTAAAGTCTTCAATCAGGGGAGATTCTAAGCGAGAATACCCAAAAGTGATGTTACGAAATTCTACATGACCCTGTAATTTAAATGAATCGGAAGTTAGACTATAATTGTTGGTAGGAGTGGCCAACTGATTGGGCTGACGAGTGGCTTCTTGATCAATAGGATTTTGTAGTACATCATCAAGGCGATTAATATCAGCTTCTAATTCTTGTAAGGTACTCCCAAAATTAATCAGTTCATTAATGGGTTTAAGAAAGCTAGCGGTTAAAAGTTGATAAGCAATTAGCATTCCAATGGTTAGTTCTCCCTTGATAACCCGTAAGCCTCCGATTAGCAAGATAGAGGCTGTAGCTAAGGCGGTTAACAGATTGGGAAGTGCATTCAGAATTTGTGTTTGTAACCCTAATTTTTGA
>NZ_JAAHHU010001252.1:0-1492 GCF_010672095.1 Moorena sp. SIO3I6
GAACTGATTGGGGAAGCAGTTCCAGAGCTTCAAAGCTATTTGGGGTAGCTGGCGGTTTGATTTCCATGGTTCTACACTACTACTCATCCTTCCCTTTTTGTCAACCCCATCACCTGAATGCTTACCCATCTAGAGAGGAGATGGATCGCTTAGATTATTTTATTCCTAACTCACCTGAAGTTGAGCCAATGTTAAGCACTTATGGAGAAAGCGATGACTTTGAAATTGGCGATGCACTTTTGTTTGATAAAGAAGTGATTCATCGTAGTTGTCCTTTAACGGAAGGGCCGATAGAAACTAGAAGAGCTTTTGTAATGCGATTTGTTGAGGCAGATTCAAGTTATGACTTAGACAGGGTTAAGAAACTCAAACCCTTCCAAGATATTGTTGGCTATGGAACTGGGAGTGCTTTAGCAAACAATATTTGTCAGAAAGAAGACGAGGCGTTGATTGACAGCCCATTATTCAAGGACACAAAAGAGAAAAGGTTAATTCCTTTTGAGACATGAAGTTCAAAAAACTTTAGAGAAAGAAAATCTGGCTCTCCTGTACTGGTGGTGATAATAAAATCTTATATTTTGTAGGGTGGGTTAGGCATAGAATTAACTTTGAGGAGTGCGTAGGGTGCGTTAGGGACGGGCTCGCCCTGATTTTCCGCCTCGCAAGCCCCTGGGACAACCCGTCCCGTAACGCACCACCAAAAGGCTCGCCCTCATTTTCTCGGTAGCCAGTGTTGGGACAGTCCGTCTGAAGATTGTAACGGGCAAGATGCCCATTCCACCAAGATGCCCGTTCCACCAAGATGCCCATTCCACCAAGATGCCCGTTCCACCAAGATGCCCATTCCACCAAGATGCCCATTCCACCAAGATGCCCATTCCACCAAGATGCCCATTCCACCAAACCAAGATGCCCATTCCACCAAGATGCCCGTTCCACCCACCGGGTCAAACAGTTTTAATCAGATGCACCCTTAGCTTCTGTGTTACTCCGTCAGTTTAAGTATAAATCACCATGCCCTCACCATTCCCTGGAATGAATCCCTATTTAGAAGATTCAGCCTATTGGTCAAGCGTACATCATTGGCTAATTACCGAAATTGCTCGGTTATTAAACCAAGAGTTAGCCCCTAAATATGTAGTTGCGGTAGAAGTGCGAATCTACGAAACTAGTGGAGAAAAGTCCACGCTTATTGGTATTCCTGATAATGCCATTGCTAAAAGCTCTGAAAATACTATCAGAGCTCCCGAGTCTAATGTAGCTGTTGCAGTGCCTCCTACCGAACCTTTAACGATAGAACTTGCTCTCACAGAAACTATTAAGCAAGGATATCTAGAAGTTAGGAAAGTTGGGACAGGAAAAGTTGTTACGGCTATTGAAATTATTTCTCCTATCAATAAAAATGTAGGAGAAGGTCGGAAAAAATATGAAAACAAACGTCAGCTTATTTTAAATAGTAAAACAAATTTCGTAGAAATAGATTTACTACGTC
>NZ_JAAHHU010001253.1:0-1491 GCF_010672095.1 Moorena sp. SIO3I6
TTGAAAAATGCTGGTCATGGCTAAAAAGCCGCTAAGCCAAGCAACTAGAGCATTTTGAAACACTGCGAGAGGCTAGGTCGCACGTCCTCACGTAGAGCGTCCTAACCAACCTGGCGGTTGCTATAAATTCAGAAGCATGAAGGAAAATTGCTCCGCCTACTTTCAGCAAATTGCGACCCAAGACTGGGACAGAACTCCCACCAGCGTCAAGAAACTGGTGGAGCAGATGGGGCAGCGCATAGAACAATTAGAACAAGAAACTGCTCAGTTGCGGATCACAATGCAACAGCACGAAGAGAAAATAAATCGCACCTCAAAGAACTCATCATCTCCCCCATCCCAAGACCCACCCAACATCCCGCGCGCAGCAGCGAAAAAGGAAAAGTGGTAAAAAGCGAGGGGGGCAAAAAGGTCATGAAGGTCATAGTCGACCTTTGTACCCCATAGAACAATGTTCTAGCATTATCGACCACCATCCAAACACCTGTGGCTGTTGTGGAGAAGCACTCAGTGGAGAAGACAAAAACCCTTACCGTCATCAAATTGTCGAACTACCACCGATAACTCCAATAGTAGTAGAACATCGCTTACACCAACTGGTGTGCTCCCAATGTGGAAATACCACCCGTGCGGTATGGCCAATAGATGTGAACCCCAGTGGTTACGGTGAAAGAGTGGTAGCAACGGTGGCACGAAAGAGTGGATTGTATCGCCATAGCCACAGGATGGTAAAAACTGCTATGGAAGATTTATTTGGTATACCAATGTCTAAGCCAACGGTAAACCGCTTGCGAATGGAAGCTTCTATGGCATTAAAAGATCCAGTGGACTCCGCGAAAAAATATGTACAGCATCAGCCAGTAGTGGCAGCAGATGAAACCAGCTTTAATCAAGGTAATATCGACGGCAATAACCCCAAACAACGACAAGCTTGGCTGTGGGTTGCGGTGACACCACTGGTGACATTTTTTGAGATTGCCCTAACTCGTTGTACCTCTTCTGCTCAAAACTTACTGGGTGAAAACTTTACAGGTATTTTAAATTCAGATCGACACGGCGCAACTGGGTAGATAATGAATCTCGACAGTTATGTTGGGCGCACCTGAGGCGGGAATTTATTAAAATCTCGGAACGTCCGGGTGTATCTAAACAAATAGGTACGGAACTGGTAAAACAACAGGAAAAGTTATTTGAGTTATGGCATCGAGTTAGGGACGGGACTTTAGCTCGTTGTGATTTCATCTGTCTCGCAAAAGATATTCGCTCCAATATCAAATCCTTGTTGGAAGAAACTGCAGATTACTCGATTGGGTCAAAGGATAAAACCCCCTTTGCTAAGACCGTTCGCACCTGTCGTCAACTATTGGGACTTTAGTCAAAATCAAGCCCAAATGTAGCCCTTACTCGCCTTGTAAGCAACAAATACGTCTCGATTCTCCTGGAGCCAATGGACAAAACGGCAAGACATGGCACTCCGAAAAGCTTCTAAAG
>NZ_JAAHHU010001254.1:0-1491 GCF_010672095.1 Moorena sp. SIO3I6
TCTAAAGGCTAAGGCATTGATGCTTGCCTGAAATATTCTTATTAGCCCCCCGAGCTTGATCGGGGGGCTGTTTCATTCTTGACCCTAAAATTCAGGGGTGAGGGAGCCAAAGCCCGTTCTGGTTTAGATGCATTTGCCCTAGTTTTTATGCCATTCTTCCAAAGCACCAATAAAAAAACTGGATGCGGGATGATTGAGGAGTTGTTCCAAAGCTTGAATGCTTCCTGCTTTTAAGGCATTAAGTGTCTTCGGGAACCGTTTTGGTTTGCTTTCAATATGTTCTATGGCTTTAGTTGCAATTTGAAAATTTCCAGTATATGACTGTTCTAGCTGCTTTAGAAGTTGTTGAATCTCCTTAGCAGCTTCAGCAAGATTCCTATTCTGTTCTGAATTATTATATGTATTACCTGATACATTACCTGATACATTACCTGATGTTACAGGGCTATTCTTATTATTATTAATCTTAATTGGATTATTATTTCTAACAATTCTTTTAATCGGTTTATTTTTCACTTTTGAGCTCCTTAATTCATTGAATAGATTGACAATAATCAGAGTGTGATAATTTTTAAACCCGGCTCACAACATCCCCTTCAACATTACCTGAAACTACAGGAGAACCAATATTATTTTGAATTTCTATAGATTTATTTTCAAAGTTAAAAGTAATAGCTTTGGGCTCATTGCTATTCATCACACTATACAAATTTAAAATAACTTTTTTAATAAATTCCTTATCCCTACTTACTAAAATTTTCTTCAGGCCACTATTTGTATAAATAGTCATACCATATTTTTCTATGGTTTTAGTTATAGTTTTATTATAGTCATAAATTAACCAAGCTCCAATAGCTATGATGAAAACAATTATTTTTGAAAAAAATCCATAATATACAGAAGATATAAATAATAATATCAGGATAACAAATAAAGCAATAAAAACATTGCTCATTGGCTTTTTTTCTGTAGTATTTTTGCTCAAATTAACTAATCCGATACTTGCAATATTATCAATTTGGTAAACAACATTTCCAAAGATTAACGTTTTACCTCTAATCTTTAAAAAAGATGTTTTAACTTCAGTTGGATCACTAACTTCATCTGGCAAAAAATTACTCAACATACTTTTTTAATTGAACTCAAAATTATGGTTTGATCAAGATTACTGGTGTTGCTGGATTTAAGTTTTAAAAGGTGCATCTCATTAAAGCTGTTTGACCCGTTGGGTGGAACCGGCATCTTGCCGGTTACAATCGGACGCACTGTCCTAACACTGGCTACCGAGAAAATGAGGGCGAACTCGTCTCATCACGCACCACTAGCAACATTTAGGTACGACCCGTGGAGAATCTAATGCTCACAGGGTCAAGCGCACCATTACAAATGTGAGATGCACCAAGTTTTAAATGCCTACTAGAGCTGGCATTAATCTGATTTTTGGTTTAGGTTATGAATTGGAATTTATTTCTGAGTAAGGGTTTTCTAATG
>NZ_JAAHHU010001255.1:0-1490 GCF_010672095.1 Moorena sp. SIO3I6
TCTCTTCCATAACTCTAGGCAGAGCAAAATAAATCAGTTTCACTATCCCACATGTCAACCATAGTTCCTGGAAGTCGATTCATGCTATCATTTTTATTGATTTTTAATTCAACTAAACAGCACTTTTATATCACAAAACACCACAATTAAACGGCATAAAATCCTCAAAATTGACCATTATCTGTTACTATCAGATCGAATTTTCAGCATTAGTTATGATAACTTTAATTGACTATTTTAGTACGATTGTTCTTGATAGTTGTTTCTAAACTTTGCCACAAATACCAGCAGGCGATACTACGATAGGGTTTCCATTTCTGACCCAGGTTATTGAGGCTATGCTTGTCTGGTAACTGTTCAAGATGGTAGAGATTCTGAATAGCTTTACGAATACCGAGGTCATCAATCGGTAGTACATCTAAACGATGGAGACGGAAAATCAGCAGCATTTGAGCTGTCCAACGACCAACTCCTTTAACTTGGGTTAAAGTCGTAATGACGGTTTCGTCGTCCATTGCGGAAAGCTCTTCAATGATGGGAAAACCAGCAATAATCCTCGTTGCTAGGTGTTGTAGGTAACGGATTTTTGGTCTAGAAATGCCAACTTCACGTAGTTTGTGTTCAGGAGTATCTAGGATTGCTTCGGGAGTTAAGGTTAGCGTTTCTTGGTAAGTGTATAACTCTAAAAATCTCTGGTAAATAGCTTGAGCTGCTTTGGTAGAAATTTGTTGAGAAATGATGGCTCTGGTCATTTCTTCGAGAAGATTAGATTGCTTGGGTATGTGATTGAGTTGACAACTGCCAACAGTATCAATCAGTTCTTTTAACACTGGATCTGATTTTTTGAGATACTTGATAGCCTCATCCAACATTAGACATCTCCGGAAAATTGATTTTAGTTAGCTATATAGTACCTGAACGCGATCACATTCAGGGCTTCCGAGCAGGTCATGATTCAAGGAATATTAGTTACATCGGGCAATTAACATTGTTACGTGTAAATCGTCTCAAAATCGCTTCGGGTTCAGCAGTTCCTAACCGTAATGCAGCGGTCTTGTCAAACCAAAAGAAGCGGCTATAGCCCTAGGGGTGACTGATCGGACATTAAGGAACTGGGAGGCTGCTGGCAAAATCCAGTCCACCAAGACTGGCAATGGCCGAAAGTTGTACGACCTTGATTCGGTAGTTTACGAGAGCTAGATTATCGTTTTCCGGAAGGCAATGAAGCAATTTCCCGTGAGTTGCGCAAGGCTATAAGTCAGGTATGGCAAGTAATTGAGGTAGTAACTATCTTTTAATGACATTTAACATATTCCGGAAACCGTGATGTTGATATGTCCAGCAAATTTCGGCAAAATCAAAAGGGTGCGGCTCTTTTAGGAAGACTAAGGATAAAGTCTTAGACAGTTATCGGAAGAGTAGTGGGAGCAGTAGTAGAGCAACGAGCATAAAGGAGTCGTTTCATCAAAGGAACACCATCAAGATACAAA
>NZ_JAAHHU010001256.1:0-1489 GCF_010672095.1 Moorena sp. SIO3I6
AGTTGATCAATATCTATATATTTTACCGTCAGCGGTCAGCGGTCAGTGGTCAGCGGTCAGTGGTCAGCGGTCAGCCGTCAGCTATCAGCGGTCAGCGGTCAGCGGTCAGTGGTCAGCTTATTTTATTCATAGGACTTACGCATTTGCCCCCTAAATCCCCCAATTCTGGGGGACTTTGACATCATTACCCCCCAGAATTGGGGGGCTAGGGGGGCGAAATAAACTTCACCGCGTAAGTCCTGATTCAAAAGCTGTTCGGTGTAGCTTGGCCTACGGCCAATCGCTGTTCGCGTAGCGTGCGCGTAGCGCTTAAGCTTAGATAAAAAAAATCCGGTCAAGTGTTGGTTAACCCCAATGCTTGACCGAATTCTATTTTGTAAACGTAATTGAGTACAGCTTAGCTGTCATCAAATCCAAACAAAAACTGAATCAAGGAATCCATTCTTATCAAGTTACTCAGTAACTGCTTTCCAGCAAGTACATCCTAACTCTGTTTACATTATACTCCTCCACAAAATAACTTGCAAAAAATAACCTCCACAATTCCTGGCCGCCAGGGCGGCAAACCCTGGCAAAACCCTATCCTAGTCTAAGTACAAATACCGAATCAAAGTGGTCATAACCTCACCAGGATTTTCCGTAGGCTCGGGAGTGGTCCACTCATCGGGATAGGCGTATTTAAGGGCATAAATGGCATTAATAGTATGCCGAACTTGTTTAGGAGAACCAATCAAGATGTGCTTGACTTTCTTAGGTTTGCGACCTTGATTGTCAGGGTTTTGATTGTCATCGGAGTTGGGGTTAATGTTTTGATTCATGACTAGTTATTGTTTGAAAAGGTTGATAGTATTAATTTATCAATAAATAAATAAAATGTCAAGGGGTTTAGAAAATTTTTTTTATTACGAAATATGGAGATTGTGGAGAGAGTGGGGAGTGTGTTAATTGTGGGTATTTTAGGAATATAAACTAGTTTTTAGTAAGTAATCGTAGGGTGGGCAGTGCATAAGATCAATTACAAAGCTTATATTAGGTTTAATCGGCACTGCCCACCGACAGTAACAGTAATCGTAGGGTGGGCAGTGCATAAGACCAATTCCAAAGCTTGTAATCGGTTAAGTCAGCACTGCCCACCGACAGACAGTAACTTAAATATAAAAAATAGTTAATTGTATTATTTTTTAATAATGTTAATCGTCAGGTGGGCAGTGCTTCATACCAATTAAAAAGCTGACAATCTCGAAGGTAAGCACTGCCCACCCTACATCTCAAATACTGCTCACCGACATAAAATTAATGGTGTTGCCTAAATGTGGGATGATATTAATAGCTTTGTGGAATGGGCATCTTGCCCATAGCTTTGTGGAATGGGCATCTTGCCTGTTCCCACTCTTATCATTATCGGGGAGAAAAATTAGTGGACAGCCGAAAATACGCCCCAGCAACCCAGCGCAACCGGGAAGCAATTTTACAAGTACTTTTAGAGATA
>NZ_JAAHHU010001257.1:0-1488 GCF_010672095.1 Moorena sp. SIO3I6
GTGTGGAGGGGCTGCATCAAGACAGAGTCAAATTTTATCACTGATCCGAAGTTCCCCGTTCCCTGTTCCCTACCTTTACAGATTAATTTTAAACAATTTTAAACTTGGTGCAAAATTTGATTATCAATAAAAAACGCACCTTATTTGCAATCAAAGTGCGAGGAAATGTATTTTAATAGCAGATCTCAGGTGCCGAGTTTTATCAAATTCTTTGGCTTTTTAAGCTGACACCTTTAAGCAGGTAACTACTAGAACTAGAAGATTTGGTTTAAACTGATTTTTGTGAAATTTTTTTATTTGAATTATTGATTGTCTTAAGGGTAGAGTTACTAGTAAGTTACTGCTGATATTACTGATAATACGAATAATTTACATCAACAATTTACACCAGCATGATGTCTGTTGACGAATTCTTAGAGGTGATGGTCTCACCTTGAATGGTCTTGTCTGTCCCAGAGGATTTTTCAGAGCACTTTACCGATAGCTCCTCTGTGAGCATCAGTTGTTCATCTTGCCAAATCTCTTCTAGTTTCTCCCAAGAAGAAGAAAAGGTAGGCATAGCAAAAGCACAAGCTTTCCAGGTAGCTCTGACAGGCACCCCAAGTTGTTGACACATACCCCCTCGTCGTCCTTCTGACTGATAATACTGACAAAATCTGCAACTAGATACAGGTAAATTCAATGTTTTCATGATAACTCTTTTTTTGTGAAAAAAATTTTATCTCCTCTTCACATTTAATTCTGCTACCTCCTACCTCAGCTTGTTATAGATAGCAAGCTGTTGACCAGCCTAGGTTATAGCCATATCGTTAGCCCCTAAAGCTTTAATATTTTCTTAATTATTTTGTTACAAATAGAAACATTTTATTTTACAAAAAGTCACAAAAAAAGGTGGATTCTGAAAGAATTGGCTTGTTTTATACCAAAACCCCATAGGGATCAAGCAAAAAAAAACACCAAAAGTATATTTAGATACTGAATCTATCCCGATTAACTTATGAAAAAGTATCAGTTCAGTGTTCTAAAAATCAAGGGTCAGCCGGGGAGGCTGACTGGCTTTTAGCCTCCACAGCAAAATTAGCTCTACCTCTTATACCAAAGTCTTAGAGCAAATTTAAAAGCTTTTGTTGATTCAAAGCACCGTTGATTCAAAGCACCAGTGCTGGAAACCACACAACTTCCTCAGGTGTGGGGTGTGGGGTGTGGGGTGTGGGGTGTGGGGGATAAGAAAGCGATGGAGCAAGGGAACAGGGGGTTTCCCCCGCATTAAGGCGCTGCATCATTTCTTCGTTGTTTTGCTTTTCCTCTCCCTCTGGGTCGCCCCATGTTTGACCTTAATGTAAAAAACCTACCCCTGTGAGCGCCCCACACCCCCCTACCTACTGCCTACTCGTTACTCGTTACTCGTTACTCGTTACTCGTTACTCCCGACTCCCGACTCCCGACTCCCGACTCCCTTCTCCCTACTCCCTTCTCCCTTCTAAAGCC
>NZ_JAAHHU010001258.1:0-1485 GCF_010672095.1 Moorena sp. SIO3I6
ATGTTCTAGAAGCTAAAACCCTTATAACTACGTCCAAGGTCAGGCCAAACTAGTATGTATCTTTTTGTAACATATCGGCTGAAAGTATTACCCAATAAGGATTTTAGCTTGCATGTCACCCCCTCAGCTACCTTGGCTTTCGGCTTTGACTTGAGTTGTCTTATGGGGAACTATTAAGTAATAATTCCCGTTGGTACTAGTCAATCGACAATCACAGATGTTGTCGGGAAGTGTTTCCGCAAAGGTTACTTCACCTAACTTGGTGTGGTAAATCCCTTTTGCTGAAACAGCTGACTTAGGAATGTAACAAGATTGGACAGGATTCTTACGAGACCTAAACCTTACCCGATTAACCTGTCCAGTTTTTTGGTATTTTTTCTTGGCCTCCCTGACAGCAGTACAAGCGTCCTTGATCGCTATAGATTTTATTTGATAAGGTACCGCTTTACACCACTCGGGCAGGTCATTTAAAATGTCAGTTTTGATGGCTTTCCAGTTAGCTTTAATTTCGCCATCTTTCAGTATTTTGACGGTTTTGTTGAAAACATAGCGGGACACTCCAAACCACTGACGAATAGTTGCTCGCTGTTCAGGGTTTAGGAACACTCGAATCTTCTTGGATTTTTTTGTCGTATTTTCTGAGTCCGTGGACGCGGCAAGAGAAGACGTGAATGATTTTGAAGTTACCGTAAGAATAAAGAAGCCTTTATAGGCGACAGGCTATGGGTAAAAAGGTTAAAACTCATGAAATAAGGCTTCTTTATTCTAAGGTTTCGTCTCCGGAGAGAAGATCTGCGGTGAGCTCGGATTCGGGACAGCTTTTAGGCTGGTCGAGAACCAGGATTTTTCCACCGTTGAGACTGACCAAGTACTCAATGAGTTCAAACCCGAATCGGGTAAGTCGGTCTCTACAGGCAACAACAATCGTGAGTTGATCTCCGCAGACAACTCGCTCCAATATGGTTTTAAGCCCTTTTCTTTTGTAGTTGAGGCCGGAACCGATGTCTTTGATGATTTCTGCTTCGGGGAAGAGAGAATGCAGATAGGCGATTTGGCGAGCGAGGTCGTCTCGCTGTTTGGTGCTACTGACCCGGCAGTAGCAGACTGTGTAACAGCGGGATCTGTTAGACTTTGGAGTTTTTCCAAAACGGAGAAGATCTTTTGAGTCAAAGAGTCTAGTTCCCCCTGGGGTTCGTTCGCATCTGAGAGTTCCATTGTCTGCATACTTCCTTAGAGTGTTCGGAGAGAGTCCCGTAAGTTCGACCGCCTTACGGATGGGTATGAGTGCCATGGCTAAAATCTAGCACGTTTTGGTAAATAGTGTCAAATCTTGATAGATTTTATTTAGCTGTTGTCAACCCTTTCCGTTTCTGTCATTAGCTAGTTGTCATTTGTCATTTGTCAAAAACTAAGGTGTAGTATATAGCATTTCTGTAAGCTATCAGCTATCAGCGTGTCGCGTATCAGCTATCAGCTTTGGAATAA
>NZ_JAAHHU010001259.1:0-1484 GCF_010672095.1 Moorena sp. SIO3I6
ATCTGACCATGTCTGTGGTTCTCACCGCATGGCAATCACAGAAAACGGTATTGAGATATTGTACAGTGCCAGCCAAATATCTCCCCCCTCAACCACCGAATCATTAAAATTTATTGAGGATGCTCCCCATTTAGTGTTTGGGTCACTCGAAAAATTGCTCCCAAGCCAAATCCCCTATAACACCGCTTGCTTGGTGGAGGGCGCTCCCGGACTGGGTAAGAGTACCCTAGCCTATCAGTTTTTGCTCTGTGGCTTGCATCGCCAAGAATCAGTCTTATATATTAGTGCGGATATTCCTAGGCAGCAAGTTTATCAAACTCTCCCAACTTGGGGATTACTCCCTGACCCCTACCTGGAAGCAGGGCAGTTGGTGATCCTCGATACCTTTAGTCCCATGGTAGAAACATTGCCAGCCACCTCTGTACACCTGAATCTGAATGACCCGGAGATGCTGTTGCTCAGGATTGCGCAACAGCTTGAGCAAATGCCTAAACCCTGTCGAGTAATCTTTGACTCCCTCACGCCTCTACTAATCAGCTGTACCCCTAGAGAGTTTATTAAGCTGGTATACCGTAAAAATCTTCAACTCCGTCAGCCTGATGTGGCAGTGTTAGATATTTTTGCTCAGGACGGAATCGAAAAAAGCGATCACTACAATTTACTGAACCTTTATGATCTCGTAGTAGACCTTTATTCCCCTGAGTGGGATGAAATGAATCGCGGAGAAGACATTGGCTACAAAAATTGGCTGCAAATTACTAAAATTCGTGGGGCTAAGGCAGATCACCGTCCCTACCCTTACAGTATCTCCCCCACTAAGGGGATTGTGATTGAGAGCACCTCATCTCAATCAAAGATTATCGATCACAATTCATTTCCCAAATAGTAGAAAATCTCTCGACGCTTCCAGAAAATCTAGGGAAATCAGCGTGTCGGAACAAACGTTTGCTATCGACCACTCCAGAAAGACGCGCGCAAAATACCAAAATTTAGAAACTGATCAACTATTCTCAGCCGTTAATCTTATATTTATAAGTTTGTTTGAGAAATATGGTCTAGCTCTGAGGCTTGTAACAGCTATATCCCCTTTACACTCCTTTTTGTTCAAAAATTATGACAGGCAAGCAACCGGTTTGGCAAACAACCTTTGACCAAATCAAGGCAACCATTGACCCACCAATTTATGGTATGCTTCTCCTAGAAGAGCAAAAGACTCGGTTGCTGATCGTCCTAGGTAAACAGTCAACTACTACTGCGGCTGAGCAATTGCGAGCTTTGGCACTGATTACCTTGGCTAGCTTAACTGACCTAGACCTCCAACCAGACCAAATTCAGATGGAGTTAGTGGCATCACAGGGAACTGATGCCCCAGAAACTGTCGCTTATTTAGCCCAAAATGACCTGAAGCGACTCTTTGTTACCCTGAGTTTTCTAGCATTTTGTTCGGAAACGCGATCGCTAAATGTTGCTGCCTTAGGGCAAGC
>NZ_JAAHHU010000126.1:0-17367 GCF_010672095.1 Moorena sp. SIO3I6
GCCAAAAGTCCCTCTGCTCCCTGCTCCGAAGTCCCTGCTCCCTATTTAAAGAGTTAATTTTAGTTTTGTCCGACTACTTAGCTGATAGCACCTCAAGCAGCGTGCGCGTAGCGCATTAGCTGATAGCACCTCAAGCAGCGTGCGCGTAGCGCATTAGCTGATAGCTGACCGCTGACCGCTGATAGGGCGATCGCTGATAGGGCGATCGCCTCTTGTCGGGTGGGCAAATAGACATGATTCCTAATTAAATTGCCAAACTATCATAATTTGCACACCCTACCCTACCGAATGCGATCGCGTAGCGTGGCCCTATAGTTTAAAATAAGGGAAAAACCACTTAAATCAATTGGAGAAACCCCTTGGCAGCCCTTACCGACATTGGCTTGCCTGATCAGTACTGATGCCAATAGTAATCGTCCAGTCATTGCAGGAACTCGAACCTCTGTGCGCCGAATTGCTGGCCTATATAATCAAGGTAACAACGCGCTATGAAATAGCGAGACGATTACATCACCTAACAATCACTCAAATTTATGCCGCATTAACTTATTATCATGCTAACCGTCAGGAAATAGACGAAGATATCGCAGCCGAACAAACCGCCTATGAAGAACTGGCCAAACAACATTATCAGGCAACCAAACCCTAAACATGACACAGATTCGCCTTTATTTAGATGAAGATACCATGGATAGCGATCTGCATATCGGCCTTGCGTCTTCGCAACGTGAATGTTGTCTCGACAGGGGAAGCTCAAATGTAAGTATTCAGCTGTCAGCGAACAGCGATTAGCGCTACTTGAGATGCTACTTGAGGTGCTATCAGCTATTAGCTTATGGGCTATGGGCACGCTACTTTACGAATAGCTTTTGAATACAATAAGCTGGGAGCATGTCAAATTCGTAGAACAAATGTACTAAAATAACTCATGTACGCTATTAAAACCCTGAAAACACTGTAGTTCAAGCGTTCTCACCAAATTGACCGGCTCCCCATGCTCCCCCTATTACCTATTCCCCATTCCCCATTCCCCATTCCCCATTCCCCATTCCCCATTCCCCATTCCCCAGATAAGCGTACTAATGTTTCTGCATAAGTGACATGCTCCCGGTTAAATCCGCTATAATAGGAAGATAAAATAGGAATATCAAAGGCGCTAGATGCTGCCAATAGAGGTTCGGGAAAAAAGTCCTCGATTCGTACCTGGGCAAAATATCTATATAACTTTTCACCAATCCAACTCCCAAAAAACAGGTGAACATGAAAGATGCTGACTTGGTGAACTACACTCTGAGCTGTACACCCCTAAAAAACATTAACCAATAGTGCTGCTCACTGCTATATTCTGCTCGGCGCAACGAGCAGGACGGCTTGAGCTACCTTGTGGAAACTGGGAATTTTTGTTTTGGGTAAGCCTTCGATTCCCGGCAGAGCATAAAACCACTGGGAACTTCTTTAGTAGCTTCACAAATCATTACTTTTGCCTCTACTAATCAACCGCTATAACTATAGATTAATGCGATCTCCCAATCAAGCTTTTTAAGGTTTTTTTTAGATTACACCCCTTATGAGGCCAAAAAGTTAAGGTAGAATAGATTTTGTCAAGGTATTGTTAATTAATCTTTACCTTACCTTCAATCTCTTTAGGTGCGCTTTCCGCATCTAATTATTAAATTCGCCACGGGTCGCACCTGCTGTGATTGGCATTGACGATTTATACCCTTTGAGGACAGATGATTGAATGACTTGTGTTTGGGGAGCGGGTATCTGGCGATCGCCTTGCCAAGAAACACGATCGCCAAAACTAGGAAAATCTCAAAAGCATGAATTAGCAACCACTTTTACAACCAGTAACATTTTGTAACTAAGCCATTGACAAATGATACACAACCTTAACTTGTGACGAATGGGTGTATAGAGAAGGAGAGGGAGCAGGTCAAAGTTGCAGAACAGATGAACTATGTAGCATCAGAGCAAGGTTAAAAGACTAGTAGTTAAGTCCCCGTTTTTGATAACGATACTTAGCCACAATCGGATAAACTACATTACGGAGCCGGTTGAGAGCTCCCACAGGACGATGAACCACTAAGCCATTCCACGGGGAAAATCGCAGGTTTTCAGCAAAGTCGTATTGTTTGTCAAAATCGATGATCTGATGCTTGACGGTGAGGCGACCAACGGTAAAAAATGGTGATTTCTTCTCACTCCAACGAATTGTGACATCATCGATGGACATTTTCGGGTTGGTTTGGAATTGGATACCAAAGTCCCAGCAATAAAGAGCATCGGTTTTTGATAGTTGTTCGATCAGCTCATCTCGATAGTAATTGTCCGGTTTACTTTCATCCAATCCCAGAGCCTTGGCGCGATTGATGAAGGGAAGTTTAGGAATACCTGGTCGGGACTGATATCGCATGCTTTGATGGGGAGGCTGGCATGAAACAGGGGTAAACGCATATTTGATCACAGCGGGATACTCAACAGGAACTAGGCCCGGTTGAGACTGATCAAAATCTGATTTGAGTCCAAGGGCATAAGCAGAACCACTCCAATACCGTTCCGTTAATAAACTCTTTGGGGTTCGAGCTGTTACTTTAGCTAGGGCTAGCAATTGCCTGGGATGAGTCCTGAGCCACTTTTGGGCAGCTTGCTCTGACTCAACTATGGAGCCAAAAAATTCCTAATAATATTTGATGGTTTTGATAAAAAAGATCTTAGCATTTTGAACAATAATATCTTGAGTGTTTGGCTCGTAGCTTTGTTCTAAACTTTCTCCTTCAACACCAATCACTTTCACAGACATTGAGCGTGTGTCTGAGACATAGTCGTTTTCAACATTTGTTCGCCCATTAGCAAATCGCAGCTGAACAGGATATTGTTTTGGTGTCGCAAAAAGTCCTTGCTTGAGGGAAATCCCATTGAGTTGCTTTTGAGTAAGCCGAGTTCGTTTCGCCAGTTCGCTTTTAATGCTCTGTTCATCAAAATCAAAAATTTCTAGGTTTCCCTCCACCGAGGCGTGGGTTTTGGCATGGGTGTCTCGCAAAGCCCGTTCCTCATCCTTGTAAAGCTTATCCATCTGAATCATGACTTGCTCTGCTACAAGGTTGTAATAGTTTTGTTCGTCCTTTTCGGGATATTATGTAAATAGCTTCATGGTTATTTTTTTAGAGAAAAAAATCAGTAAGTTGTGGTGATAAAAACTCCGTTAGTATAGCAGCAGATTTGATTCGGTTACTGTCAAATTAAGTGAGCATATAGCTGGCGATTGAGACTCAAATTTTACTGAAATAAATGGTGATTTATCAATCAGAGAGCTGGAATTTTTACTTTAATTTTTCTTTGACAATACCCGATGCCTTGCTTACGGATTGTCAAATGTTACTTTATAGCTTTTATCCGGCTGTTGAGTATTGCGGTTTACCACATCTGAGAGAGTATTTGTGTTTTGTATTACTTCCCAACCGACGGGGGAAAAGGTTTCTTCGTTGAAGATATTTTCTGCCAACAGGGGATTGGTCAATGCTTGGGAAAACCCATCAATTGCTATCATTCGGGTAACCAGGGCACCTACTGCTGCATTTGGTGGCACATCCTCAGCATAGAGTCCCACATAGAATTCAATCTTGTTGACATCACCGTATAACCGTTTTAGTTCCCTTTGAGTATCTTCATCAGCTGTGATCTGATCGAAATCAGTCACCCGAGGAAACTGACACATTTCCCGGTAATCATTGTAGCTAGCCAGTTGAGCTTGACGACCTAAGTCGATACTTTTCAATTCAACAGGTATCAGGAATTCTGCCGTGTTGAACAAACCAATTTTGGTGCCTGGTTGGGAACAGGTCTCCTCAAACAATGGTCCCAAGCCTTTATTGATCAGCATCTCATTATTCCAGAGGCTATCCACCATCGGAATTTGCTTACTGTCATAGGTCAGAGTCTCGGGAAGGGCACTGTGCCAACGATATACCAAACTAAATTCCACTGTCATCCAATTCTGGCGATACCACTTCTGATTGGTAAACGCTGCAGGGTACAGCGGCGAAAAATTATGCCTCAGATAAGTTAGACTGTAGGGGAATTGAAGCTTTTAAAACCTTAAGCATATACCTTGGTACCATACTGGCTCGTTTGACTTTTTGACGAGTACTGCGTTTATAACTCGTTTCAAGATTGAGTAGATTGAGACTAAGCGCGCTTGAGTAAATCCATATTCTGTGGTGCATGCCCTGTACGAATCCGCGTCGCATCCTCCCCAAAGGTGACATCTAATACGAGCGTGGAGTTGGTTTTCAATGGACCAGTGTTGTCGGATTGCTAAGCCCGACGTGTTGAGGGGTGGTAAAGAAGTGAGGTAAAACATCACCTCACGGGTAGTCTTGTTCCTATGATGGCGGGTGCGAATAACCATTACAATGGTCTGTAATCCAGACCACTGGGACTGTTTGTACAAATCGAAGTCTATTTGAGCAAGAGTTACTGCCTTTGAAGTTACCGTAAGAGAGGGTCGCCTTTATGGGTGATCGGTTTTGTATAGAACCCATTTGAGATCTCAGTAATGGAGTAAAATAGGGAAAAAATGCCGTACTCAATTAGTCGAGGTGATCTTGAATGGGAAATAATCGAGCCTCTGTTGCCCAAAAAGAAGCAAACTAGACAACCATTGTGGAGTAAGAGGCAGATATTAGATGGTATCTTGTACCAACTCAAGAATGGTTGTAATTGGTGTGATTTACCTAAAGACTTACCTCCCTATTCCACAGTGTTTTGGTACTACAAACAGTGGCGTACGCAAGGAGTAATCGAAGAAATTAGGGACATCCTACATCGTCGAGTACGTGAGCAAGTAAAAAAAAAGGGCAATGGACAACCCTGATGATTATCGACTCCCAAGCAGTGAAAAACACCTGCAATGCCAGCATCTCTTCCAAAGGATTTTGTTTTTACAAAGCTACTAATGAAAGACATCTAGCAGTAGATACCTTGGGTTTCCCTTTTTTTAGTCACTGTACCAAAGCCTCGGTGTCTGACGATGTGGGATTAATTGAAATGTTGTCTAACCACATTGATTACTTCAAATCTAAACCCGTCAATATTGCCAAGATTACCATCTTACAAGACCGGCGGATATCACCGATGAAAAGCTGACACAGGAATTAGAGAAAATTTATCCTCAGATTATGACCAAAATTAGATTTAAGCTTTCGGCGAAACCATCCAAAGCTCAGAAGGAAAAAGAAGGTAAAAGTGGGTTTGTACCAGTCAAAGCTTGGTGGGGAATCGAAAGAACGAATTCGTGGATGGAAAGATCCAAGAGGTGCGACCCGTGGCGAATTTAATTGGCCGTTCGCGTTCGCGCAGCGTCGGCTTTGCCGAAAGCGTCGCCTACGGCGAACGGAAAGCGCACCTGAGGATTAACGCAATGCCATCTTTGTTCGCGTAGCGTGGCCTTTTGGCCAGGGTCGGTATTTCTCCGGTACTAGAGTCGCTTCGTCACGTAGGCGTCTGTCCTTACTCACTTCATTATTATACACTTTTCACGGCAGTGCGAGGGATTGCTCGCACTGCCGTGTCGCGTTTCCTCCCGGATAGGTTTGAGGAAAAGTGACTGTCCTAAACTAGGCTTCGACTGCTGTAACTTCTGACCCGGATTAAAATCGCGGGGCTACCACGCTCCCGCATTCTCCCGTGTGAGTGTGCCATCAGCTTTTTCCCCTGCCCTGTGTTCTTCAGTTGATCACTATGCTACAGCGCTTCCAAATCTTAATTTGTCAGAGACGATCCGCTACTGCCGGGGGAAGGGTCCTTAGCCATGAGTTAGACTAGCGTAAGCATTATCATCAATACCTAGGGCAAAAACTGTTCTTCATACTTACGCCATGGAGCTAAATACCCCTATCCTAATTACAGAAAGCAATTGTTCGCGTAGCGTGGCCTTTTGGCCAAGGTTTTATAAATATTTATTAATCAAGGCTTGACAAACGGCATTTTTGTTTAACTTGTCACCTAATACCTAACACCTAACACCTAACCCTCAAAACTAAATTGACACAGTACTAGCTTAGTTTGAGCCCCTGATTAGACCTGAGAGGCTCAAGGGTTGCCATAATTTTTGTAAAGTATAATGAATGATTTATTCGCAACTACATGGCTGATATAACTGCCTGGGTGAATCTCCTCACCCCCATACCATTCCTCCCCCCTGAACACCCTCTCCCATCCCTATTGGCAACAGCAACTGAAGCCACTGCTAATGAAGCAGAAAACGGGTCACTGGTTCTTGCAGGAGTGCTATTGAGTCTAGTGGTGATCTACTTCGCCAGTAAACTCGGAGGCGAAATTTGTGCTCGGATTAACTTACCACCGGTATTAGGGGAATTGGTCGGTGGTGTAGTTGTCGGGGTTTCTGCCCTAAATCTGCTAGTTTTCCCAGAAGGGGGCAGTGCGGCTAGCAATTCCGTAATGATGACCTTTCTCCAAACTACCGCTGGTCTAACCCCAGAAGCTACCAACTCAGTATTTCAGTCTACTAGCGAGGTGATTTCCGTCTTGGCGGAACTCGGCGTGATCATCTTGTTATTTGAAATTGGACTAGAGTCTGACCTCAAAGAACTGATCCGTGTTGGTCCGCAGGCCGCTGTGGTAGCTGTAGTTGGGGTGGTTGTTCCCTTTGCTGCTGGTACTGCTGGTTTAGCTTACCTATTTCATATTTCTGCTGTCCCTGCTATTTTCGCTGGTGCTGCCCTAACTGCCACTAGTATCGGGATTACCGCTAAAGTCCTAGCAGAAATTGGACAGCTCAGTTCTAAAGAAGGGCAAATTATCATTGGTGCTGCTGTACTCGATGATGTCTTAGGAATTATCGTCCTGGCTGTAGTGGCTAGTTTGGCAAAAACTGGGGAAGTCGTGATCACTAATGTGATCTATTTGATTATTAGTGCTGGTGTCTTCCTAGTTGGAGCAATTCTAATCGGTCGCTTCCTCGGTCCGTATTTCGTTGCCTTGGTCAAGGAAATGAAAACACGAGGTCAGGTATTACTGACAGCACTCATTTTTGCCTTTGTCTTGTCCTATATTGCCACAGCTATCCAATTAGAAGCCATTTTGGGAGCCTTTGCTGCTGGGCTAGTCTTGGCAGAGACGGATAAGCGTCGAGAATTGGAAGAACAGGTCTTACCAGTGGCAGATATACTTGTGCCGATCTTCTTTGTTACAGTGGGAGCCAAAACTGATTTGAGTGTCCTTAACCCAGCAGTTCCCAGTAATCGCGAGGGTTTGATCTTGGCAACTTTCCTGATTGTGGTGGCAATTCTTGGTAAGGTGATCACAGGATTGACAGTCTTTGGTCAATCAGGAATTAACCGTCTGGCTATTGGGGTTGGCATGATTCCCAGAGGTGAAGTGGGGCTAGTCTTTGCTGGTGTTGGTTCAGCAAGTGGTGCTCTTTCAGAAGCCACTGAAGCAGCGATTATCATGATGGTTATCTTAACGACTTTTATCGCTCCGCCTTTGTTGCGGTTGGTCTTTCAAGAGCCATCTGAGCAGGTGGAAACAGCTGGAGAGTCTTGAGACTTGTTCTAATGGTATCTGAGCTTGCTGATTAAAGACAATTATTGATGCAGGATTCTTGAAGAATCCTGTTCAATTTAGTTGATTGTGTATGCTTTAAGATTTGACAAAGCTAAGTGTGTTAACTAAAACCAAATTTTCGATTCAGAGCAACCCGTGTATACTGAAACTCTTGAAACTTAACCAAGCTACTCTACGTCCGAGTCTGTTAACGGTTTTAATCAGATGAATCAGATTAATCTGATTCATCAGACAGACTAGACATTGCTTGACTGGGCTATTAATTAGGGGTATTCATCGTGAGCGGTTAGGGATTAGCGGTTAACTATAGCCTACTCTAGGCAGCTGTTGGGGTCTAATACTTAACCGCTAACAGCTGGTATAACCAATTGCTATAACCAATTGCTATAACCAATTACCTAAGATACATGATACAGGAGTAAGAATTGTGAGGTTTCGCTGGCTACTGCTACTCTCCAGCTCTTTGACATTTTCTCTATTTTCATTGGCGGCTCAAGCCCGTGAACTACTATTTTGGCAATATGATCGCAATCAGAATCGCCTGGAATTTACGACTGATGTGGGTGTACAACCCACAGCCCAACTCATTTCTAATCCTACCCGGTTAGTCATTGATTTACCAGGAATTAACGTCGGAGGTCCATCAACAAATCAGCGTCTAAGCGGGGGGATTCGAGAAGTGCGAGTGGGTCAATTTGAGAGACAAACTACTCGGATTGTGGTTGAATTGGCTCCTGGTTACACTATAGACCCCCAGCAGGTAAAATTTCGGGGTATTAGCCCCAATCAGTGGACTGTACAATTACCTCAGCCTTATCGAGGGTCATTGCCGGTTCTGCCTAACCCAGCACCGCCATCTCTACCACCGGCTGAGCCACCGACCCGCACTCAATCCCCTCCACCACGGCCAACTATTCCGAGATCCAATCCAACTATTCCGAGATCCAATCCGGGGATTCGCCGACAAGGCTTTCAGATCAATAGAAATGGATTTTTTGTCAGTACCGATGGTGGGAAACCCATCATTCAAATCGAACGAAGTCGCAATAACCGCCGCATTAACATCGACCTAGAAGGGGTTACGATTGCCGAGAGTCTGTTAGGGGAAGATTTGGAGGTAAATCGCTACGGGGTTAGCAAAATCGAGTTTGAAAAGAAAAAAGAGTCCCCACCGATTGTCCGGATGACCCTGAATGTGGATAGTGACAGCCCTGATTGGCTAGCATCGTTCAGTGAAAGATTGGGGGGGGTGTTGATTTTCCCTAGGGGTGTCCCGGCTCAAAGGTTAGATAATGGACCAACATCCAAAGTGCCAACGAAACCGATTCAATCCCGTGGCTCGGCTAATACCGGTAAGTTAGCCACCATTGGGTCAGTGGAATTGGCTAGCAATCAGACTCAGCTGTTGATTAAAGCTAACCAACGGGTCAGAGCCACTAGCAAATGGGATCCTCGTTCAAAGGCTTACCAAATTACTATACCGAATGCCAAACTAGCTGAGAAGTTCAGTGGCCCTCAACTTAATACCACTAGTCCCGTATCAGAAGTGATGGTGCGACAGGAGGACAAAAACACGGTGCTGATTTTGGTACAGCCATCAAACGGTACCCGGATTGGTAGCCTCAATCAGCTCAATGATCAGCTGTTGGCTCTGCAACTGAGACCATTGATATCACGCAGGCCAACCAGGATACCCCCCCGCTCGATTCCTGTGCCACCGCCTAACTCGATTCCTGTGCCACCGCCTAACCGGACTCGCCCACCAATTCCCAGACGTCGGGTTCCCAAAGAGCGCCTGGTAGTGGTCATTGATGCCGGACACGGTGGCAAAGACCCTGGTGCTATTGGGCTTGGGGGTATACAAGAGAAGGATGTTAATTTGTCGATTTCCCGACAGGTGGAAGCGCTGTTGGAAAAACAGGGGATTCAGGTTGTCATGACTCGCTCAGATGACCGATTCATCAGTCTGAATGGACGAGTTCAAGTGGCAGAACGGACTGATGCTGATTTATTTGTAAGCATCCACGCCAATGCTATCGGGGGTAAGCGACCGGATGTGAATGGATTAGAGACTTACTACTACTCTACTGGTCAGAGTCTTGCCCAAACCATCCACTACACTATCTTGCGGAGCGTGGATGTTAGTGACCGACGTACCCGACGGGCGAGGTTTTATGTGCTCAGGAAAACCTCCATGCCAGCAGTTTTGGTAGAAGTTGGTTTTCTAACCGGCTATGAAGACTCAGCTAAACTGAAAACTGCCGCCTATCGCAGCCAGATGGCTAGAGCGATCGCTCGTGGCATCCTCCTATATATTCGGCAAAATCGGTTGACCTAAGTTGAGTTCTAATATTGTGTCAATTCTTAATTGATAATTGTTAACCTATAATCTAACGATTTTCTTGTTTTGAGCGAACCCAAGTAATCTGTTTCTTGCCCCTGGGTGGGTAGGTGCCAATTCTTAACCAATGATCAATAACCCAATTTTGATCTCTCGAACTCAACCCCAGAGTCGTCCCATCGGGATTTTCGACAGTGGTGTGGGGGGTCTGACTGTTCTGAGGGAACTATACAAACAACTACCATCCGAATCAATTATTTACTTTGCTGACACAGCACGGCTACCCTACGGTACCAGGTCTGCGGATGAAATCGTGCAGTTCGGCTTCGAGATTCTCAGCTGGATGGTGCGACAGGAGGTCAAAATGGTGGTGATGGCCTGCAATACCAGTTCGGCTCTGGCATTGGAAACTCTGCGTAGTGAGTTTGACATCCCAATTCTGGGGCTGATTCTACCGGGTGCCCGTGCGGCAGTCCACCAAGGTCGTCGCGTTGGGGTGATTGCTACACCAGCTACGGCTGCCAGCAATGCTTATCGAAATGCTATTTTGGAGGTTGAACCAACTGCTCAGGTATGGCAAGTGGGTTGTCCGGAGTTTGTGCCATTAGTGGAGCAAAATCGCTTGTGCGAACCCTACACTAAAGCGATAGCACGGCAGTACCTAGAACCTTTGCTAGCAGCCCAAATCGATACCCTAGTTTATGGCTGTACTCATTATCCCCATCTAGAACCGATCCTGCGGGAAATATTACCCCCAGACGTTAAATTGGTAGACCCAGCGAAATACGTTGTTGCTGCTGCTGCTCAAGAACTGGATTTAATTGGAGGGAAGAATACTGGTGAGGCAAGACCAACTCGCTTTGGGGTCAGCGGTTGTCCTCAACAGTTTGCCCAACAGTCCCTACAATGGCTGGGTTACACTCCAACAGTTGAAAAAATACACCTACCACAGGTGTCAATCCCTACAATACCTTTAGGTGCGACCTCTGGCGAATTTAATTCGCCAAGGTCAAGCGCACCTTTAGAATCGGTAGATTGACCATTGAACTTCCCCATCCGTCGCAGGAATGGGGTATCCTTTGCACAACCTAATTGGCTGTTATCGACCTGGGCGTAACTTTCCCCCGCACGGTCGGTAGCTGAGTAGGGTCAATACCCAGTTTTTGAGACCCTTACTTTTTATATTAACACTATTTGAGAGTAAAAATTCATCCTCAGAGACGAAACCTTAGGATAGTGGAGCCTTAATCAAAAAGTTTTAACCCTTTTATGAATAGCCGACTAACCATAAAGGCTCCACTATCCTTACGGTAACTTTAAGACCTAATAGGACGGGGTATTCTTTTCCCTCTCAAACTCTCCCACTCTGATAATAGACCGATTTTTTTCACTATAAATTTGGTTGTGGAGGCAATTGTCACCGCATCCCATTTCTCTTAGGTGAAGTCCTTGCTCACAGGCGACTTCACCTAAGTTAGTTATTATCAAGATTAATTTTTCGCAATTTTTTCGATCACTTTAACCCCTTTAACTCACCCTAGATCTAAATCAAGCTAAATCAAGGTTTGGCTCGGCTTGTCATATCATCTCCGGATAATTACCCTTAATAATCTGTCGCCCACGGGAACGCGCACCAAGAGACGGGAAAGGGGAATTACTCGTTTTGTAAATTTTTGTTTCAAACTTATCACAATTAACGTAAAAGCGAAAACTCACGCTGAAGACTAACTTAGTAACTCAAAACCCTAGTGGTTGAGTAAGCAGTCAGCTATGAGCTTAGTCAAGAAACAGAGTCAACTCATGGGATTTTTTTCCTGGGAGACTCTTGTATCTTAAAATCTGGTTTGTCGCTTATTTTGACCCATTACCAATTGCGAATTACTAATTTACCCTTAACCTTTCCCAATAAAAATTAGGGATATAATAATTAGTAAAGCAGATTTTATCGCCAATAACGTTACGTTTATTTTATAAGTCATCTAACTATGTCAGCTCTAACTATTAAAGACATCAACACCGATAGCCTTTCTGTAGAAGAACGCTATGCACTTGACATTATAGTCAACCTGCCAGTGCCTCAGGTTAGTAAACTCCAAGAATTAATGGAATTGGAGGTAGAAGACGTTATTAGCCCTATAATTTTAGAAAATTTTATTGAACTGTGTAAAGAATGCGGCTTGGACTTGTCTGAGGCAGGAGTCAATAAGTTTAAAGATGCTAACAAACTTGGTAATACTGGAGCTGTCAGAGGAATTATTGGTCCTCAAACGGCTCAGTTTTACTTTGATGCTATCATCAATAAAGTAACACCAGAGTTGCCCCCAGGTACCGATCGAAATATTAACCAAGCTGGTTTAGATCTGGTTAAAGAGTTTGAAGGACTCCATAAAAGGTGCCCCGATGGCAGAGTAGAAGCTTATATCGATCCGGTGGGAATTCCTACTATTGGATGGGGTCATACAGCTGGTGTTCGCATAGGAGATATCATCACTGTTGAGCAAGCGGAAAAATTGCTCAGACAAGATTTAGAAAGTTCTGAATCTACGGTGAGTAATCTTGTCAAAGTATCACTGACTGATAATCAATTCTCTGCTCTAGTTAGCTTTGTGTTCAATATAGGACCAACAGCGTTTAGGCGCTCTACATTGTTACGTAAGTTGAATCAGGGTGATGTTCAAGGGGCGGCCAATGAGTTTCTTCGTTGGAACAAGGGTGGTGGTCGAGTCCTATTAGGCTTGAGCAAACGCAGAGAAGCGGAGCGTAAACTGTTTCTGAGCTAAGTCAAATTGAACGCGATTGCGTGGCCTTTTGGCCAAGGTTAAATGTTAAAGGTTGAAGGTTGCAGGTTGCAGGTTGCAGGTTTAAAGGTTTAAAGGTTGAAGGTTGAACGCGATTGCGTGGCCTTTTGGCCAAGGTTGAAGGTTAAAGGTTGCAGGTTTAAGGTTGTCAGCCAAGGCTAGACCTAATCCCTAACCCCTCTAAGTTTGGCAAAATGTATAATAAAAGACCTATCACCCAGTAAGGTCATTACTCACCTTACTAAACCAAAAGTTTATTTGGGCTACAGGCATGACCAAACAAGCACCTACCTCCTTGCTTTCCCTAAACGTGGCACCGACTCAAGTACTGCGTTGTCCGTTGGAAGACTCAGGAAATGCGATCGCACGGCTGGGAAATCGTCCTTTGATTGTAGGAGGCCAGCATACTCTGGCTACCCTAGCCTCATCACTGGAATCGGTTTTGGAACAGCATCAACTCAGTTATGAATGCGCATCCTACAGTCCTGATTGTAGTGAGAAGTCTTTAGCTAAACTCTCAGAAGCCGTTGCTGCTCATCAATCTGACTTAATTATTGGGATTGGTGGTGGTAAGGCGTTGGATATTGCTAAAATCCTAGCGCACCAGTGCCAGTTACCTGTAGTCACTGTACCCACCTCTGCTGCTACCTGTGCCGCTTGGACAGCTCTATCTAATATCTATTCTGACCAGGGGGCTTTCCTGTACGATGTTGGACTTGACCATTGCCCAGATTTATTGGTACTTGATTACAGCTTGATTCAGACAGCGCCCCAACGTACCCTAGTTGCCGGAATTGGTGATGCCTTAGCGAAGTGGTACGAAGCTTCAGTTAGTAGTGGTAGCGCTACAGATACTCTAATTATTGCGGCTGTCCAACAGGCAAGGGTATTGCGAGATATTTTGTTCCAAAAGTCCGTTGATGCTCTAACCCAACCTGGTAGTGAAGTTTGGCGGGAAGTTGTTGATGCAACAGTTTTACTGGCTGGTGTGATTGGGGGCTTGGGAGGAGCTCGATGTCGTACTGTTGCTGCCCATGCTGTACATAATGGTTTAACTCATATCCCAGCAGCTCACGATTCTTTACATGGTGAAAAGGTGGCTTATGGCATTTTGGTGCAGCTGCGTTTGGAAGAAATGCTTCAGGGGAACCAACTGGCAGCATCAGCACGGCAACAGTTGCTGAAGTTTTATGCTGAGCTTGGTTTGCCCCAAACTCTCCAAGACCTGGGATTGGGGTCGATTACCTTGGCTCAGTTACAGAAAGCAGCTGAGATTGCCTGTGGGGAAAATTCTGATATTCATCGGCTACCGTTTAAGGTGCTTCCAGAACAGCTGATGGCAGCAATGGTTTCTACTAGGGTCCTAGTTGAGGGGAGTCGTAAGGAGTTAAGTTTGCCAGCGGTTGAAGGTTGTTCGCGTAGCGTGGCCAAAGGCCAAGGTTGTCTGTCAGAATGAAAAATGAAGAATGAAGAATGAAGAATGAAGAATGAAGAATGAAGAATGAAGAATGAAGAATTTGGAATTACACATTCTTCATTCAACAATGTTGTTCGCCCCGTATTCGGTGTAGTGTAGGTTCCACCTTGTCAGGTTGCCGGTTGCCGGTTGTTCGCCCCGTATTCGGTGTAGGGTAGGTTGTCTGTCAGAATGCAGAATTAATTCTTAATTCTTAATTCTTAATTCTTAATTCAAAAATTTTGAAGGTTGCCGGTTGCAGATTTTGAGCTCAAACCTGATAACCTTTAATATTACTAGCATTTTCCCATACACTGGCTCTCAACTCCTTCCCGTAGCGTGGCCTTTTGGCCAAAGTCAAAAATTATAGGTCTTGACCTTCAACCGGCTAACTTCCAAACCTGACACTGATGATGGTAGATTTGATTACCCCAGCACAACGACTAAGCGCACTCCCTCCCTATGTATTTGCTCGTTTAGATGAATTAAAAGCAAGAGCCCGTGAGCAAGGGCTAGATTTGATAGACTTAGGGATGGGTAATCCTGATGGTTCAGCACCCCAGCCGGTGATCGAAGCAGCGATCGCAGCCTTAAAAAATCCCGCTAACCACGGTTATCCTCCGTTTGAGGGGACTGCTAGTTTCCGTCGGGCAATTACGAATTGGTATCACCGCCGCTATGATGTGGAGCTAGACCCAGACAGTGAAGCTTTACCTCTGTTAGGGTCTAAGGAAGGACTAGCTCACCTAGCCTTAGCCTATGTGAATCCGGGAGATTTGATTTTAGTACCTTCTCCTGCTTATCCAGTACACTTCCGGGGTCCGTTGATTGCTGGGGGGGAAATTCACAGTTTGGTTTTGAAACCGGAAAATGATTGGCTGATTGATTTAGGTGCGATTCCGGATCAGGTTGCCCAACGAGCTAAGATCCTCTATTTTAACTATCCAAGTAATCCAACCACCGCTACCGCCCCAAGGGAGTTTTTTGAAGAAATTGTTGCGTTTGCCCGTCGGTACTCAATTCTGCTGGTACATGACTTATGTTACGCCGAATTAGCATTTGATGGCTATCAGCCTACTAGTTTGCTGGAAATTACTGGCGCTAAAGATATTGGGGTAGAATTCCATACCCTATCCAAAACTTATAATATGGCTGGCTGGCGCGTTGGCTTTGTAGTGGGGAATAGCCGCATTATTCAAGGGTTGCGTACCTTAAAAACTAATCTGGACTATGGCATCTTTGCTGCCTTACAAACTGCTGCTGAAGCGGCCTTGCAACTGTCAGATGTTTACCTTCAAGACGTCCAAAACCGTTACCGCCGCCGCCGAGATTTCATGATTGAGGGTTTGGCAGAATTGGGTTGGCAGATTCCTAAGTCCAAGGCAACCATGTATCTGTGGGTTCCTTGCCCAGTAGGGGTAGGTTCAACGGATTTTGCCCTGGATGTTTTACAGCAAACTGGAGTAGTCCTCACGCCGGGAAATGCTTTTGGCATCGGGGGTGAAGGGTATGTGCGGATTAGCTTGATTGCGGAATGCGATCGCTTGGGTGAAGCCCTCAATCGGTTGAAACAAGCTAATATCCGCTACCAAGCCCAATCAATGGTAAAGGTTGAAGGTTGAAGGTTCGAGGTTGTAGGTTGCAGGTTCGAGGTTGCAGGTTGCAGGTTGCAGGTTGTAAGTAGGTGCAGGTAAGTGAACTCAAGAACTGTTGGGGGGATTATATCAAATCTGGTAGCATCGGTTGACAACTTGCAATTGCCTCAATTGACTCTCTCCCCATCTCCCCATCTTCCCATCAATGTTTACAATATTACTTCCCGCAACTGCCAATCTTGGTCACCCCTTCAGGTAATATACTTGAACACCAATTTTTATAAAGGGTCTTCTGGGGTGTGAACATAATCGTGAAGAACAATAGCCTTCGGACAGGGGTAGCGATTGGCCTTTGGCCACGCTACGCGATCGCTTTTTTGTGGATGGCAACAAGTACTGGTAATGCTGTTGCTGAATTAGTCATGATTGAGCAACAGGTTAAAGAGGATTAAGGCAACCTCTCGTTGTCCAGTACACAAGTAATATCAAGTCTGGTTGAATACCCATAATTAATGGAGAGTGTGGGGAGATGGGGAGATGGGGAGATGGGGAGATGGGAACCCACCCCTAACCCCTCCCAGGAGGGGAATATGGGGAGATGGGGGAGATTTTTATTAAGGGTAATTATCCTGACATGATATAACTTTTTTATTTGAATTGTGAACATACTCCCTTAAGCAAAAGCAAGGTAAGCATTAGCTGTTCCCGTAGCGTGCGCGTAGCGCATATGCTGTTGGCGTAGCCTGCGCGTAGCGCATATGCTTACGTTTTTATTATATATAATATTAAAAAAATTAAATGGGTTTACCCTGCACTATATACTTTTTTAATTAATTTTTTCAAATCATCCCTCTCAAAAAGCTCAATTTGATTACTAGCTGCCAGTTCTTTGGCATTTTCTGTAAACTTACTATTAGTGATAACTAGTCCCAGGTTCGCCTGATAATAGCCAATTGCCCCTGTTACTTCCTGAATGGCCTTAATCCCTACGCTACCTTGTTGTCTCTTGGCTTGAACAACAGCCTTGATCTCCCCTTTTTGAATTACCATATCGGCTCCATAATCCCCACTTGCCTTAGTGCTACTCACTTGGTAGCCCAGTTGCTTAAATAATTTAGCCAGATATTCTTCAAACTCCCTCCCCTTCATGTTATCAATTGCATCTAACTGTTCATCAATATCCTGTTTCGATGCACGGCTATCCTCAACCGAAGATTTCCCATTATTCACTTCTGCTTTGACTTTGCGTTTTAAATCACCTTTATATTTATTTTTACCTATATTATCATAAGATGATGACTTCGATGCCCGCCTATCCTCAACCGAAGATTTACCATTATTCACTTCTTCTTTGAGTTTGCGTTTCAAATCAGCAGAAACCATTAACCGTTCAATCTCTTTACAGAGAGATGCTTTAGATTCTCCTTCTTGTTGGCGCTGTTTATATATTCCAACCAGTAACGCTTCAAGTCCGAATTTCGATAAGCCATCAGCAGCTATTCCCACCACCCCAAGGAAAGCAATGCCTCCGATCATTCCGAATGGACCTAACATTGCCAAAGCCGCTGTGATCGCTGCTGCTCCAGT
>NZ_JAAHHU010001260.1:0-1484 GCF_010672095.1 Moorena sp. SIO3I6
TAGTTTAAGTCCAATGATATTGTTTTTACTTAATTGGACAAACAATACCTTCAAATCCTCACCATCACCTGACACAAAAGCATCACAGGTAGACCCTTGACTTAGTTGTTGCAAGAAATGCCACTTTTCTTGCCAACGTCCTCGATGACGTCCGTAAATTGGCAATAATCGCTCCCATGAGCGTACTAATACCGGATACTCACAGCCAATTGGTACCAGATAACCCCATCCATCATCAATTCTACAAGCATCAACATCTCGATTCAATAAATCTAGGGGAAGAAATAATTCAATCGTTAACTGACTCCATAAATATTTAGTAGCGATTTCCTCTAAAAAGGCTTGTAGCAGTTGCTGAATCTCATCCGTTGTGGCGGTTTCTGGAAAAGATGCAGGTTGAGACAGTTGCTCAAATTCTAAAACTCCGTCATTTGGCATAAACCAAGCTTCTACAAAATACTGCCCTGCTTTATTCCATTTGCTAACTGAGCTTTGGTTACTAGGCTGAACAACCACCATTAAATAAGAGTTATTACTTTCTGGTTTATTTTTTAACTCTCTCAACAACTCTGAATATCCCTTGATATTCTGCTGAGCCCATTCCTCTAAGGGAACCGAAACTGATGGATACAATTGGTAATCTGTGACTAAGTAACCCACCCATCGCTCAATTCTGGTATATTTCGATCTGCCTTGGGGCATCTTTCCTAACTGTTCAAAAATCCCTGTTAAATTATTCGGGACAGGATATTGCCAATCTTCAGGAGAACAAGAGTGATATGCTCTTTGAACAAAGGTTATAATTTCGTTTTCAAAAGGAGTTAACAATTTTAGTAAAGCTTGTGTATTATCTTTTGTTTCTTTTAACTGCTTTTCTAACTGCTTTAATTGATTAAGCTCTTCCTCCTTAATTTTTATATCGTTAGCAATTTTTTGAAGCTGTAACTCTAGATGATTTATCTCCTGAGGATTGCTGGTAAAGCGTTTTTTTTCGTCAACGTCTTTGTAAGATTTTTCTAGGTTATTTAGGTCAGAATCCAGGCTTTAAATCCGGAGTTTTATAGCTCTACTCATCCCCATATTCTAGTTCATGAAGCTGTTGTTCAATCTTATCCATATCCTTAGCGATCTTTTCAAGCTGTAACTCTAGATTATTGCTCTCCTGAGGATTGCTGGTAAAGCGCTTCGTTTCTGCAACATTTGTGTAGTCTTTCTCTAACTCTTCGAGGTCTTGCTTAAAACCTGCGATTTTAAGTTGTGTGACTCTAGAAAGTTTTTTGGTAACCTTCCGTTTATCTGGTGACGGGAGTTTCTGTAGTTGTAGATTATTCTTAATCAAGGCATCAGCTTCAACTGAAGAAGCTTTAAACAACTGTCCTCCCTCATTATCCTCCCAACGCAGATACAGCACTGGACGATACCACTGATTCCCTTCAATACCCATAGCACTTTGTCCCCGACCCAATGCGATCGCTAATGACTCT
>NZ_JAAHHU010001261.1:0-1483 GCF_010672095.1 Moorena sp. SIO3I6
TACATCCAAGCCCCCTAAATCCCCCAATTTTGGGGGACTTTTAGAAGCAAATTGACTCTTATTCCCCCCAAAGTTGGGGGGCTAGGGGGGCAAAATTCAGTATAAAAAAACTTTTCAGATATCCTCTCAGAATGATCTTCGTCCCAAAACTGGATTGCCGCTAGTAGCAATAGGCAATCAACCCACACAAAACATTAAAGGGTTAGCACTTTCGGGTGGATCTCATTTTTATTATTTGACGCGACAGTGGTGCGTTACGGGGCGGACTGTCCCAACTCTGGCTACCGATAAAATCAGGGCTCCCCTAACGCACCCTACGGAACTACTTATCCAAAACTGATGTCCAGACCTGTAAATTCCCTAACCAAGAATTTAGCTGTCCACGATTACAACCTGCAGCTTCCCCTTCTGCCTCTAAACTAATGGAATGATTTCCTGAGGAAACAGGGCCGAGATCAATTTTACCTGAGGTCAAGGGAAGGCTGCTGAACTGGCCAGATCCGCCCTTCCACCCAAGGGTACCTGTAGAACGAACAGGCTCACCGTCAAGGTAGAAATGGATTTTAATTGGGCTGCAATGAGTAGGGGGGACGACATACTTAACTTTTAAGACACCGCGCGTTGTTACATCTATTGCGAAGCGGTTACTGCATACTTGGCCACTGCCATTACAACTTACTTTTTCTGGGCCAAACTCTTTAAAGTTGGTAATCACCTTAGGAAACAATTTATCCCAATTCGCGATCACAGCTGCCCCCAGTACACCAACCAGGCCAATTACAGCGACAATTATCTGTATCCTATGACTTTTATCTTGACCACTCATCCCACGTTACCAAAGGTTATGATCATCGACGTTCGATGACTTTTTCGTTTTTTAGTTTTGCCTAATTTATAATTATATATTATAAAGAGTAAATATTAAATCGGTGGAAATTTTTCCGAGTCTGTTACCAGTTTATGTAGGGTGGGCAATGCTTGATACAGCTTCACCAAGCTGGGCTTTGCACCTTGATAAACACTGCCCACCCTAAGATTAATAACAAGGGTGCAAGATTCCAGTGTTAATGAACTGAAATCTTGCTAGCTTACTCCACTATCAAAAACCTAACCAATCAAGCAGTAAAATATCTAGCGATTGGGTGATAAGCTACAATTGCTGTCGTAGATTGCTCTGGATACAACTGCTCACTCTCATCCATGTATAACTTAATGCGATCGCATTCCAACAAATCCAACTGCTTGTACTGATCCTGGAGATTTGGACAAGCGGGATAGCCAAAACTATACCGTGAACCCTGATAGCGCTGAGCCAACACATCCCGAATGCTATCGGGTTCTCGATCTGCGAACCCTAACTCCCGACGAATCCGAGCATGACTCCACTCCGCCAAGGCTTCAGCCATTTGTACCGCCAATCCGTGGTAATACAAATAATCGGTATATTGATCACCATCAAATAATTTCTTAGCGTACTCTGTGG
>NZ_JAAHHU010001262.1:0-1482 GCF_010672095.1 Moorena sp. SIO3I6
TCAATTCTTGTCCACTGTTCCGAGATCCGCTGTTCCCTGTTCCCGACAACTGCCGCGAAGTCTAATGTTCACGCTGTAAGTTGTTTTGTAAGAGATTGCAAAACAACTTACCTTGTTGAATGGCATCATCAAGAGCAACATGGGTCAAGGGAATGTCCTCTAACCACTCAGGCGGTAGGTTTTTCTTGCCTGACTCGCTATAGTTTCGTTTTAGGAATGCCATGGCATAGGAGCGGATGTCTAGTGCAGAATGCTTAAAGGGACTATCCCCCACAAAGTTGATCAAATACCAATAGACAAACATAAAGTCGAAGGTGGCTGGATAGGCAACAAAGACCGGTTTACCGGGTAATGCTTGTAGCCAAGCGTGATATGCCTGCATCACCTGTGCTGGAGGCTTTGGGTTGACTCGTGATGCTTCCCAAGCTTCAGGGTTTTCTGACCACCATCTCATGGTGTTGGGATGACCTTGTGCCCCTGGCAAGGGTTCTAGGTTAGCCGTAAAGGTGGCGATTAATTCTTTGTTTGCCCTGAAAGCTGCTGATCCAATGCTGAGCATGGAGTGAGGTCCAGGGATAGGACCATCGGTTTCAATATCCGTGCTGACGTAGATTTCGATTGTCATTTGTTTGCCTATATCAAATATTAACAGGATATTGTTTTGACCTTAACATCTGAGAAAATTTAGGAAAAAAAATTGGTAGTAATGCATACTAAGGATTCAATCAGAACTGTTGAACCTTGAAAACTTTGAACACTGATGGGGTGTTGCTAACGCGCAACAATTCTTCTCGTTATCTGTTGTCAGCTTGGGTTAATGTTAAATGCAGTCTACTGTTGACTTCTGACTGGAAGAATGACTTTCTCATCCTTAACTGTTTCCCTCAAACCCGAAATCACCCTCACCCCTGTTGAGGGAAATATTCTGCTCCAATCTTCAAGCCGTAAGCTGACATTTCATCAACCGGAACCGGGATTAAAAACTGCTCTAGATGCTCTCAAACAGGGAACCCACACCCCCGGGCAACTTCAAACCTTAATCCTAGAAACCGATGGCACACAAGTGCGGGAAAAGTTCGATGCTTACCTGAATCGTCTGATTGAACTGGGCTGGATCTGCCACGCCATCCCCCCCTCATCCCCTGAGCTTTCCCCCCTTGCGATCGCTATTCCCATGGTAGGGGATTATTACTTCGATTGCCCTGAAATTGATTGGGATGCGTTCGCGAAGCGGTTCCAAAGGAACATCGCATTTACCCTCTCTCGCTTCGCCTATCTCCATCAAGTCGAAGGGGAAATGGTATTAGAGTCTCCCCTTACCAAAGGTAAGATTAAATTTTCCGACTGGCGGGGTCCTGGGTTAGTGAGTCAGTTATCTCAACCCCAAACCGCTACTAGCTTAAGTCAGGAAATTCCCGGAATTACTGAAGAGATTGCCCAACAGTTTCTCAGTTTACTGTTTGCGGCCCAGATGTTATCTGA
>NZ_JAAHHU010001263.1:0-1481 GCF_010672095.1 Moorena sp. SIO3I6
TATTGTTGGTCTTGATAGTCGAATACTTTAGGCGCACGAGTGGGGACATAACGACCAGGAGCTCCAAAGCTAACATCCAAGAAGTTTTGCACAGAACTGTCTTGTACGATAGCGTAGGCAACTTCTTGGGGAGAGGTAGCTTCTGCGTCACCTTCACTTTCGTCCCTCTCTTCTTCTTGATCACGGTTGCGGAAATAATCCACAGCCATTTTAGTTCCGACCGCACCGACTGCTGCTATACCAGCACCCATTAGTATGTTGCGCAGTTTACTCATTTGTTGTTATGGCCTATGACTATCAACGATTTAAATAGTAACACTATAGGATAAAGAGATAGGGAGATGGGGAGATGGGGAGATGGGGAGATGGGTAAGGGCTATGTGGGTCACCTGCGGAAGCACCTTGTAAGCCTTATGGGAAGCACCTTTGGCGGCACTGACTACCTTTGACCGCGCTGCATCCGTGCTCCCTGCTCCCTGCTCCCTGCTCCCTGCTCCCAGATCCGCTGTTCCCAGATCCGCTGTTCCCTAAAAAAAACCAAAACTTTCTACCTCACCTAATTAAGAATTACTATAGATTCTGGATCACAAAGGGTTTGATAGCACTACTACTCCACTTATTCTTGAGTTTCTCAACTATAAATGGCCGAATTACAAACTTAGGGGGCACACCGTTATGTACATCAATCCGTAGGAAAGTATGAGCAGAGCGCACTGTTCTGCCTTTACCTTTGCGTCCGATAAATAAAAGCGATCGCGCCACCATTTGAACATAACCGCCCTGACTAATTTCCATCACTTCAACCCCATCTTTGCGCTGACCCCGCAAACTAGCACCACTTCCGCCACAGACCAGCCAATTTAAATTGGAGTCAGCATGTTTAGTATCAAAGGTACGCAAATGCTCAAAGCAATGGGCGTGTCCACTTAAGATTAAATCTACCAGTGGCCGTTTTTCGGGTAGGGAACCAATAGCAGCAGCGACCTGATCTAATACTTGGCGTAAATGGCCACGAACTGCGATCGCATCTGGCTGCTCCCATCGACTTGTTTCCGTTGAATAAGGAGAGTGATGAAGATAGATCACTCGTCCCCTTACCTGAGGATCATGCCAAGAATCAATTAACCGTTGCTGTAACCAGTCTAGTTGCTCTCGGTCAGGACCAGCCTTAGGTTTAGAGGAAGACTCAGAACTACAAAAGGTATTGGAATCAAGGGCAAAAAAGTCAATGCCGCCATATCTAAAGGTATAGTAGCGATTAGGTAGGCGGGTAAAGTGACCAGGTTGGTAGCGCAGGCATCTTCCCGTTTTGGTCTTGGCCGTATAGTGTTGGTTGAGGTACTCAGCTAAATTACGGCGCTTGTGAGGCTGATTCAAACAATCAAGAAAAGCGTGAGCATAGGCTTTGCCTTGGTAAGAACTATCCCAACCTAGGGTCAACCCTAACTGAGATTTTAACCAACGGCGTAGAGGTAAACTTA
>NZ_JAAHHU010001264.1:0-1481 GCF_010672095.1 Moorena sp. SIO3I6
TGGGATAAACAATTATCACAGCGATCGCATTTAAAGCCAACCGCTTATAGCACTATAGATTAAGGTTAGGACATTGATATATAGCATTTATCATAGCTATGATGTACAGAGATTTTGTCTCCTTATTACCAATTCCCTATTCCCTGTTCCCTACTCCCTACTCCCTGCTCTATAAGCTATTGCTACACTCAATGCTCGTTCTAAATCTAGCAAAAAAATCGTTAATTTTTCTGCTTCCGTTTCCGTAGCGTGGCCTTTTGGCCATTGCGATACAGCGACATAATTTGCCATACCAAGGAGATAGCTTTGACTGTAAGAGTCTGGCAATTTACGAATCGTTGATAAGGGTAAATCGATCATAGTCGGTAGCCTATCAAGCGGTATGGCGCAGGCTTCTCCCCTAGGAGTTTTAACGATGATCAAAAAATCGCCAACACTGGATAAATCCATAGGAGATTTTGTGACAGCAGCGGTTTTGTCTAAACTTTGATCTAGGCTTAGCTTAGCTTTACTAGGTTTGACCAGTATTGGTTTTAAAGGCAGCAGCGTCAAGGTTCGATTGTCTAGATGAATTAGTCTGTTATCCCTACTACTTTCCTTAATGTTGCTGGGAAAATCCCTAACGTTTAAGACGACTGTCATTGGTAACGCTAACCAATACTTAGCGATTTTAAAGACAATAACTCGGACTTTTTTCATCTCCTTACTCCCGAGTCCCGATTCCCTGTTCCCTGTTCTCTGTTCCCTTTGCTATATATAATTCATCCTTCATCCTTAACACGTTATTAATTGTTGCTAAAATCTCTTCATCTAAATACGGTTTAGTTAAATAAGCCATAGCCCCAAGTTCGGTAGCAAGTTGTTTGTATTTTTTTTGACTACGGGAGGTGAGCATAATAATAGGAATATCAGCTAAAGCTGGCTCTTGATGACTAAGACTCAAAAGCTCAAGACCGTTTAACCGTGGCATTTCTAAATCACAGATGATCAGATCAACACCATGACTTTTTCGCAATAGTTCTATCGCCTCTAAACCATCTTTAGCTTGCACCACCTGGTTACCATTCCGTTCGAGAATTAGGCTTAAATTTTGTCGCTCAGTAATGGAATCATCGACGACTAAAAAGGTTTTAGAAAGGTTACCATGAAGGTTAGCTGGTTGTTCGCGAAGCGTGGCCTTTTGGCCAAGGTTGGCTGGTTGAAGGTTAGCAGGTTGTTCGCGAAGCGTGGCCTTTTGGCCAAGGTTGGCTGAAGGTTGAAGGTTGGCTGGTTGAAGGTTAGTGTTGGTTGAAGGTTGAAGGTTGGCTGGTTGAAGGTTAGTGTTGGTTGAAGGTTGAAGGTTGGCTGGTTGAAGGTTAGTGTTGGTTGTTCGCGTAGCGTGGCCAACAACATTCAACCTGTTAACTTTCAACTCGGGAGAACTTTCAACATTCAACCTGCTAACCTTCAACTCGGGAGAACCTTGGCCTATTGGCCAAGGT
>NZ_JAAHHU010001265.1:0-1477 GCF_010672095.1 Moorena sp. SIO3I6
CTAGAACGATAGGTTTAATGCCTTGTTTAACCAGGTCATAGGCAGCAGTAAGACCAGCCGGTCCTGCGCCTGTAATCACTACGGGATAATGTTCCATTGATTAAAAATAGTGCGTCAGTGGTGAGTGCGTTAGTGGTCAGTTCTTAGTAGGAGAATATCGATTTTTATTCCATAGCGATCGCAATTCTAGGTTAACCCTAAAATTAAAACAGTTATGATAAACTGTTATGGTTCAAATTTTTAAATTAAATTCAGTAATATAGCGTTTATAGGACTCATGAGGTACACATAATTGACTATTGGCTATTGCCTCTGGGAGCATGTCAATTTTGTTAATCCCTGATTTAGATCCCCCTAAATCCCCCTTAATAAGGGGGACTTTTGAATCTAATTCCCCCCTTTTTTAAGGGGGGCTAGGGGGGATCTATTTACCTAATTACAAAGGTGACATGCTCCCCTTGCCTCTTCTCTCTTACCTGCTCCCTGCTCCCTGCTCCCTAAAACCTAAATATTTGTACCTCAAAAGTCTTAAATTGCTATTATAATTAGGCTTCAATAATGATTAAAACCTGATATATTAGGCAAGTCTATCAGAGGTTTTAGGTACTTTTTAAACCAATGACGAACTATACCAATGGCAAACGCAAGTCCGCTGTAAAAGTAATACAGCCAGTGCCATGGAACGGTTCGTATAGTGAATAATAGACCACGCTTTTGATAAAAGAATTGGTAGACAGGTCTGTTGAGTACTAGCAGGGCGAGACTAAACACACAGGTAGCAATAGCAATCACAGTACTAGACCACCAATAAGCTGTAACTAAAGCACCTAGTAGAGCATAGACCAACACCACACTAATACGACTAGACAGTTTTAGGTTCAAGTCACTGATAAGCTCACGACAGTTTTCTGGACTTGCGTCGCGAACCTTGAGAATTATGGCAGTCCAGGGCAAGGCGCGGTAGAAAAAGTCAGCTCTAAGCAGAGAAATTATCCCCCAGCGCTTGAGATGTTTCACCCGTAGAGTCTTACACAGCTTAATCCTGTAACCTTTTTCCTTGAGTCGATAGCCTAACTCAATGTCTTCAATACAGGGTTGACGATAATTTTCCTCAAAGCCACCCATGGCAAGAAAGATGTCACGACGGATTGCGCCACAGGCACCCCAAAAGGTAGATGCTTGTTCAGATGCAGTTTGGTGAGTGTAGTGGTGGAGTAAATTTTTGTACTGGGAAAGGAAATTAGCAGCACCGGGAGCATCGTCATAAGAACCAATTAAAGCGGTTAAATTAGGTTCATTGTTAAAGATTTTCACCACTTGACCAATAGTATCCGGATAGATTGCTACATCAGCATCTATAAAGAACAGGATATCGCTCTGTGCTACTTTCGCTCCCAGGTTTCGGGCTTTAGCCGGACCCCCTGCTGTGGGCAATCGAATTACCGTGGCTCCAAAATCTTGGGCTATACGCCATGAG
>NZ_JAAHHU010001266.1:0-1476 GCF_010672095.1 Moorena sp. SIO3I6
TCCGCTTAAATGATACCTATGGTTTGCAAATTGATTGTTCCATTAACAATCAAACTGACCCCCAAACCCCTGACTGTTTTGCCAGACTCCGAGCCGAAATTGAATGGAGATTACAAGGTGAAAGGGCGATACTAGGGCAAACTTGGATGCTTTCTGGATGCTTACCAAAAACGTCGAGCAAAAGCTACGAATACATTGCTCAATCCTGTTATCATGTTTTCCAGACAGCGGCGAATTGGTCACAAGATTTACAAGGAGTATCAACACCAGAAAGTTCGACAAAACAGGAAAAAGACATTGCCAAATCTGGTGATAAGGTTTTCGATAAAGGGGCGAATTGGTCACAAGATTTACAGGGAAAAGGCAGCTTATTTGGTGGTGAAGTTTTTGAGCTGTGGCGATATCAACCCCTGAATCAGGTCAACTGCCATGTAATCATTATGCTCTTTTCTGACCAAGAAAGTATGGAAAAGGCAGCGGAGTTGTATACTGATTGGATGGGTCTGTTTAGTTATAGAAACAAAATTTTATGGGCTTACAGCCAAAGTCGCTTAATCAAAAAGTCCTTGGTAAATTTCTATAAGCAGGTTGAAGCCAATCAGAGACTTATCGCTGACCAAAACGCTTCTGGCTTTAGAGACGAAACCCTCGCAGCAAAACTCGATGACATTCAAAAGTATTTAGGGAACTATACCCTGGATTTGCCTAAACTAAATTTTCAAAACCAAATTATCGAGATTAATTTATTCAATTATCAAACCCGTTTAGAAATCATCAACCAAAAATGCAAAAAATTAGGTGCCGATAATAACCTAGAGTTTTTAGAAACCTTTAGTAAAGAGGTAAAGGAAAATTACCTATTGCAGGTTACTAAAGACTATGATATAATGGAGGTGGCCTTACGGTTGCTAGAGACGAGGCTCAATGCCATTCGTAGTCAAATTGAGCTGGAAAAAGCAGAACGCGATCGCAACTTCCAGACTCTAGTAACGGTAGTTGGTGCGGGAACAGCTGTTACGGCTTTAATGGATTTTGATGGGAAGCAGTGTGAGGCTGTATCCATGCTTATCCCCCCCTTTAAGAACAGCTGTAAAAACCCTTGGATCAATAGTGTGATAGTACCAGTTGGGCTAATCCTGATCTTTGGAGTAATTGCTTTGTGCTTGAAAAAAATCTTATCAGGTATTAGGTTGGGTTGAACTGAGCTGTTGCACCATTGTTTAATCCTTTGGTGGGCAGTGCTTACCAATGGGCTCTGGCTAGTCAGTCAATTTAACGGATGCACTGCCCACCCTACATCTGTTCCCGACTTTTGGTGGGCAGTGCTTACCAATGGGCTCTGGCTAGTCAGTGAATCTCACGGATGCACTGCCGACCCTACATCTGTTCCCTACTGGTGGGCAGTGCTTAGCAATGGGCTCTGGCCAGTAAGTGAATCTCACGGATGCACTGCCGACCCTACATCTGTTCCCTACT
>NZ_JAAHHU010001267.1:0-1475 GCF_010672095.1 Moorena sp. SIO3I6
TTAGAGAGTGTGATTTGGTCACTTCAAGAGTGGAAACGATTACAAAGCGAGAATGATTTGCTAGGACTAAATCTATTCTGGCTGGGGGATAGTCTAAGGGAGTCTTTACTGCCAAAAGGTACAACTACCAAGCTCTTGCCACGATGGGAATATTTAGCACGCTTATTAGATCGACGCATTAACCAGTCACAGGGGACCAATGATACTTTAATGGCGTCATTCCGGGATACTGTAGCTCTAACTGCGAGTTTGGGTTCTGCTTTTATACTGAGCTATCAGAATCCTACAGATTTTAGTGATAATCGCCCTCCAGATATCTGCAAAGCTTTGGAAAACTTGGGAATCTCTTGTCAACTGGTCAGTCCGCAGGATCGAATTGTGGCTTTGGAATCGGACTACTTACGCCAGTTGATGATTTACACCGGACTGGCAAAACTGTTATGGGAAGGGCTTCATTTGTGTGTTATACATCTTGTGACACCTGCAGTTACAGCATCTGAAAGAATGTCTAAGCTGTCTTGGAGCGATAACGTTGCCTGTGATCCTGAAGACTTGGGGAATTTCCCAGAGTTGAAGAAGGATCTATGGATAAATACTAAAGCGTTCTGGTATAGTCTTTCGATGTGAGATGTAAACATAGAACTAAACCCTTTAGAGAAGAGAAAACTCCGGATCGGCTAACAGGAGTAAGGAATACAGCGTTTTTTTGATTAGAAAAAATAACCATCTAGTTTTACAACTCATTTGTAAAACCTAGACACACTATAAGTTTTGTTAACAATTTAACTCCTTTTTGATTCCTATTCAACAAAATGGAAGGGGGGTAAGACCATCCATGGATCGGATCTTCCTAAATCATTTGTGAATAGTTATAGCAATCGGTGTAATGGTGTTGACAAATTTAAGGAACGAAGCTATGCAGCGCAGTCTTGGGAAGCTCAATCATTCCCTGGTCCGACGTTCCCTATTCCCTATTCCCTACGCACAGCGCTATAGTTTTTGCGTAAGGATTTAGCTGTCAGCCGTCAGCTGTCAGCCGTAGCGCATTAGCTGATAGCTGATAGCTTACTTTTATCTTTCCCCAGGTTCCGCTGATCAATCAAACAGGATGTCTATAGGTACTTGAAATTTTTCTTATGAAAGAAAAACGTAATCTTACTCTTTATGGTCAAGATCTAGCTAGTAAAGATCTAGAATCAGAGTTAGGGAATCAAGTGATTGGTAAGCTGTTTATCAATAATTCTTGTTTTTTAGTTTTTGAAACAAACAACGAATTTAAACCTAGTTTAGGGTCTAGCTCTAATTCAACCCCTCAAAGCAGTTGTCCTTTGAATGCAGTTGGTTATCTGGAGGTAAATGGAAAATTTTATGCAATTACAGAAGAAAATACTACTTCCGCCACATCTCATCTTGCTAGTCTCTTAACAGAACGAGAGTTACAAATTGTTACTCTTGTTGCCTCAGGTCAGTCTAAA
>NZ_JAAHHU010001268.1:0-1473 GCF_010672095.1 Moorena sp. SIO3I6
GGAGTAGAAACACAAATATCTCCAGACATGGAGACTTTACAACACTCTCCTTCTCCTGTTCCATTCTTAGTAAGCAGGAGGGTAAGTCTTTATGAACATGCATTTCTGTTTTTTTATTTAACGAAGAATTTAAAGAAGAAAAAATATCACTCAGAAAAGAAAGAGAGATACTATAGTGGAGCGATCGCTTGTGCCCAACAAGTCTTGCTCCTGAAGCCAGGTGATTTGATGGGTCAACTCATTCTCAAGGTAATTGAAGGTACACAAAAGAAGGAAAAAGACAAAATTAATAATAAATTTAGAGAAGAATGCAAGACACTTATTGAAAAGATAGATGCCAAGCTTGCTGAGATATGTAAAGCAGTATTGAGATACATGATAAAGGCTGAGCCTAAAACCAAGGATAAGTTGGAGATGCTGGCTCAGGCAGAAGGTATGTCAGGACATAAATTAAAGAAGCTTGTTGATGATGTCCTCCAAAATCCTGAGATTGAAGGAGACGGACAATTATGGCTGTGGCAAAACTTTGCATGGGTCGAAGGATCTGCCAGTGCTCTTTCCTTCCTTGCTGATTTAAGTGAAATTCTGCGATATTATGATCAACACTATGATGAGATTACTGGTGAAGCATGGCCTTATCGAGTGCTTGCCTTGATAATCTATGATCAATACGCACTGGAAAGGCTTTATCAAGCTGCAACATTGTCAGAAGCAGAACGGAAAAAAGAATTTAAGAAATTGTCGCTGTGAATAAAATCACGACCATTAGCTTAGATTCTTGATTCGTGACTAGATTAAAAATTAGCAGGATATCTGATGAGTAAACTATTTGATTTATTAACCGATTTGGCCCTTGACCCCAAGAAACAAAGTGTTTTTATCAATAACCCCAGTTCCGTAATGGACGAAGTGGGTTTATCTGAAGTAGAGCAGACGGCGATGATCAGCAAAGAAGCTGCTAAAATTACAGCGTTATTTGCTGATGAACAAGTTCCCCTTGCCATGACTATTGGTGATCCCGGTCCCGATCCCTTGCCAGATCCAGACCCTTTTCCTATGCCAGATCCAGAGCCTGATCCATCAGAAGAAGAAGAAGAAGCTGCATCGCTTTTGTAAAGGTGCCCATTCCACCCACCGGGTCAAACAGCTTTTAGGAAATGCACCCCACTTAACCGTTAGGTTAGGTGGGGTGTTTGACTTTACAGCTGTGTTCAGATGAATCGACTTCACTACCTTTAGCTGCAATCCCTCGCTTGGGGGGCTAGGGCGTTTTTTCTTGCCTCGGAGATCCCCCATTATCCCCCTTAAAAAAGGGGGACTTTGAGTATGGCTCCCCCCTTTTTTAAGCTATCCATTAGGCAAAAGTAGTCGAAACAGTGATAGAGACTAGGATTTAGGCAAGGATTGGGAGAGGAGTGGTGAGAGCCATTATTAAACTAACAGGGATTTCCCAAGACTGCGGTCGCAAAATCA
>NZ_JAAHHU010001269.1:0-1472 GCF_010672095.1 Moorena sp. SIO3I6
GAAATTGCTACCAGAGAAATTTTAGTAGATTGGCAGCAACAGTTTCCCCAAGCTTTGTTACTTCAAACCTTCACCAAGCCCATTTTTGGGAAGCCTACGTTCTTTTTTGAAATCATTGAGCGCCGCTGTCAGGCCAAGGGATTTGGAGAAGGGAATTTTCGTGCTTTGTTTGAAGCAATTGAGCGGGAACAGAACAAGCGAGGAAGTTTAGGAATGTAAGCTAATGCGCGTTCAGCTATAAACTTATGCTTAGGTTAATAATGCTCAAGGTTAATTTCTCTACTTGGAGGTATTGACAAAATGCCTTACCTTTTAACTTGTAATCAATGTCAAGTATCCAGTATAATTCTCTGTGTAGTGAGAAACCTTAGTTTTCTAGACCATAAAATCATGGGAAGTAAGAGTAGCAAGGTGTCGTCTAAGTCAAAACTCCGGGCGCGCTCAGTCCTTCAATTTATAGGTTAAACTACAGTAAAATAAGTCGTTTTTAAGGATTTTTTTTAGACTAATAAGCTACTCATATTAAACTGAAAAACCATAAATTTTAATCCAAGGTTAATTGAAAATGTTAACCGCATTACAACAAAGAAAATTAACAACATTATTCAACAATATCGATGCTGATTCAGGTGGAACTCTCAACCAAGATGATTTTCATCTGATTTTGAATAAACTGGCTATTTCACGAGGGCTAAAACCTAATTCTTGGCAATATGCCTATCTGCGTTCTATCTTGGTGTCCATGTGGAATAACTTGAGTTTGGCTGATCAAAACAGGGATGCAGAAATCACCCTTGAGGAATGGTTTAAGTATTACGACAATCTGATTCACTCAGATGCCTATGAACCCCTTATTCATTTGCAATGTGATGTCTTTTTTGCTTTACTTGATGAGGATGACAATGGAGAAATTAGTCAGCAAGAGTATGTAGATTAGGTCAGTGCCTATGGTGTTGATGCTAGTTGGGCAAGGGAAAATTTTTGCAAACTCGATTTGAATAGTGATGGACATATCTCTCAGGAAGAGCTTTTTACCTTGATGGATGAATTTTTCCGCAGTGATAACCCAAAATCTCCGGGAAATTACTTTTGGGGTTCCTATTAAATTTTTACGGTATTAATCTGAGATATTTTCCATGGATCGAATTCGACGTTCAGACATTCCAGAATTTTATTGTCCAATAGACGTAGCACTCAATAAAACTGGGTAGACCTCTTGCTATTTCCTTAGTCCTAAACTTCTTACACAAAAAGGGATACCCAGATTATTTACTATATAGCACTACGCATTAAGGTGTTTGACATTCCTAAATTACGAAACTTATTCATAGCTTACTTCTGACTTCTGACTTCTGACTTCTGACGCTAAGCGTAGCGCTATACCACTTGATAAAACCCATTAACTATTTCTTCCAAGGAAACTTGGTACCCATCTCAGTTAGAGCAGAAAATACTAGATACAGGATCAGTAG
>NZ_JAAHHU010000127.1:0-16440 GCF_010672095.1 Moorena sp. SIO3I6
GGGATTGGTCAACTCAAGGTGTTCAAACTATATCCTTAGGGGTTACCTATCAGATTGGAGCAGTCCTACTAGCTGCTTGTTTAGGAGGCAGAAATGCTGGTGCTCTTTCTCAAATTGCCTATGTTGTCATCGGCTTGAACCTGCCAGTCTTTACTCAAGGTGGAGGTATTGGCTATATCAAAGAACCGAGCTTTGGATACATACTAGGCTTTATTGCTGGAGCCTGGGTGTGTGGTTTTTTAGCCTTTCGGGTACAAGCACGAGTCGAAACATTGGCCTTTAGCTGCCTGTGTGGTCTACTAACCATCCATACCTATGGTGTCGGCTATTTGATGATTTTCCACGGCATCAATTGGTCAGTGCTTGGGGCTATGCCTCTCATGGAAGCGATCATGAAATATACCATTTCGCCTTTACCGAGTCAGCTAGTGGTAGTTTGTTCTGTCACCGTTGTGGCATTTGCTCTACGGCAGTTAATGTTTTATTAAAAGTCATTGGTCAAAATACAATTGTTAATTGATAAGGGTTAATTAACAAAAAACTAATCACTAAAGGACTTACCCACCCTTGATGCGTAAAACGACTTTGACACTCCCTACTCCCTACTCCCTACTCCCTACTCCCTACTCCCTACTCCCTACTCCCTACTCCCGACTCCCGACTCCTAGTAAGTACCTGACCCAATCAATAAATGCTATCATGACTAATGACTAATGAAAAAAAACCCCCTGTGTTGGTTTGCTGCTGCTATTGGTCTGATTCTGGATCAGCTGACTAAATATTGGGTGGTGCAGAATTTTGAATTGGATGAGACTCTACCCCTGTGGCAAGGAGTGTTTCACTTTACCTATGTGACTAATACTGGTGCCGCTTTCAGTCTCTTTAGTGAAGACGGCAGCTGGTTACGCTGGCTTTCCTTAGCTGTGAGTCTTGGTTTAATCGCCCTAGCTTGGTTTGGGCCAAAGCTGATTAGGTTGGAACAGCTTGGTTATGGCTTCATACTGGGAGGAGCATTAGGGAATGGCATAGACCGTTTTTTCAACAGTTGTTTGGTAGATAACCAGACAGTCACGGGTTGCGTTGTGGATTTCCTCCATTTTCGGTTGATTAACTTTCCGGTATTTAATGTGGCCGATGTGTGTATCAACGTAGGTATTGTGTGCTTGCTTATTGCAAGTTTTAAGCATCAATCGCCAAAATCTAGGGAGAGGGGTTAGTAAACAGCACAAGAAAACGTCGCAGAGTCTACCAAAAACTCCTCAGGGGGTGACAAGCTAATTGAAAATCTTACAGGGGTTAGGTTTTAGGGGTTAGGTGTTAGGTAAAATTGTCAAGCGGGATGGATTGATTAAAACTATCATTGACGTTGTATGGTGAAAATTGCTTCAATTCCTGGGAAATACAAATGACTCATTGCTGTAATTTCCCCAATACCTAAAACCTAAAACCTAACACCTATCTAGGTTTGAGCTTTGTTGTCACCCCGTGAGCAAAAACTCTTATTATTTGTTAGACTTAAATTATGGTAACACCGACAGGGATTATTATGTAACTTAAATTAAAGCCGAAAACCAAGGGTTTAATAGTTGCGCTCTCTATCCCGGTGGAACCAACTTTGTTGACATTTTTATGGCGCTCGCGGGATATTCCGTTAGAGCTTTGGGAGATACCCCCTGGATGTGAAAGCATCTTGCATTGGCGGACTAAAGTTTATCTTGGTAGACTTTGGTAGCTAAAAAGTATCGGGCAATAACATAGTCATAACATACAAGCCACAATACACAAGGGTTATGGTCAATCTGCTTCCCTAACCCTGTTCCCTGTCTTCCCTCTGTTCCCCCTTTTTCAGTTATTCGCCCTTTTCCTAACTTATTTGCCAAATCCCGATCGTAAAGCTGGATTTGGTATTTTCGTTGTATCCCTGTATCAGAGCTCGATCCGTGCCTGGCCTATTCTCAAAAGTAACCAATAATCCTTTACTATTTATTCTCAATTAGGAAATTTTCTTGCAAGTGAGAGAAATAATTATTTAATATTGTCAATAATGGCTCGTTTTTGAGAGGGTTACCATGGCTAACTATACTGCCGCTTCACTCAAGGCCGAACTCAATGCTCGAGGTTGGCGTATGACACCGCAACGGGAGACCATTCTCCACGTTTTCCAAAATTTACCGAGAGGAACCCATCTGAGTGCTGAGGAACTTCACGAATTGCTCGACCAGCGAGGAGAAGGAATCAGCTTATCTACAATTTACCGCAGCGTTAAGTTAATGTCACGGATGGGCATCCTGCGGGAATTGGAATTGGCAGAAGGGCATAAACATTATGAACTCAATCAGCCTTTTCCCCATCATCACCATCATCTGGTGTGTATTCAGTGTAACCAGACCGTTGAATTCAAGAATGACTCAATCTTGAAACAAGGGATGAGGCAGGTGGAAAAAGAAGGGTTGCAGCTGATTGATTGCCAGCTGACCATTCATACCATTTGCCCAGAAGCCCTGCGGATGGGATGGCCTTCAGCTCTACCGAGCAATTGGCGTTGCTCTCGATCCATTGCGATGGACGAACATTAGTTTTGTGAGTGGTTAGTCGTTTTGTCAATGGACTAAATGACAGGCAACATAATGTCCTCTACCTGCATCTTTAAACTCTGGTTCTGGGTCTTGCCGACAAGTATCCATTACCATGGGACAGCGAGTGTGAAACCGACAACCTTTGGGGGGATTGCTCGGGCTTGGTACATCCCCTGTTAGGATAATACGTTCCCGTTGACGCTCAAGTTCAGGGTCAGGAATTGGTACGGCTGAGATTAATGCTTGGGTATAGGGATGCAAGGGGTTCTCATATAAACAGACGCGATCTGCCAGTTCTACTATTTTGCCTAGGTACATTACTGCCACCCGGTCAGAAATGTGGCGCACTATACTTAAATCGTGAGCAATAAATAGATAAGTTAATCCAAATTCTGCTTGCAACGACTGCATCAAGTTAACCACTTGGGCTTGAATGGATACATCTAAAGCAGCAATCGGTTCATCACATACTATAAAGTCAGGGTTTAACGCTAAGGCGCGAGCAATAACAATCCGCTGACGCTGACCCCCAGAGAATTCGTGGGGATAGCGATTGATAAACTGGGGATTGAGTCCTACGACTTCTAGTAAGGACTGGACTCGTTCTTGTTTTTGTTTACCGGTGGCTAACCCATGGATTTGCAGGGGTTCACCGACAATACTTCCTACGGTCATGCGGGGATTGAGGGAAGCATAGGGGTCTTGAAAAATCATTTGCATCCGGCGGCGCATCTGGCGCAGGGATTCAGCGTCTAGCTCGGTTAGGTCGATATTTTCAAAGTAAACATGACCAGCTGTGGGACGGTATAGTTGTAGGATCGCTCGTCCAGTGGTACTTTTGCCACAGCCAGATTCTCCTACTAAGCCTAAGGTTTCGCCACGGTTGATCTGGAAGTTGAGTCCATCCACAGCTTTGATGGAGCCAATTTGCTTTTGCCAGATGATTCCTTGGGTGATGGGGAAGTGCATCTGTAGGTTTTCTATGTGTAACAGACTGTTGTTTTGTTGGTTGGGCTTGGGGTTGTCTAGCTGTGCTGCTGTCATGTGATTGTTTAATGCTTAATCGCAATCATATTAGCCTTTTGGTTAAGGTTCACATGCCATTGCTTTAATGTTTGACAATACAAACTTGTCTTGATTAAGAATTAACAGAGCCAGGAATAGCATGGGTAGACAGCAACTCGTTAACGTAGCGCCGAATTACAATCTGCTGCTGGTCAGGGCTAAGGCGTTTGGCTTGAATCAGGGAGTCGAGGCTAACCCCATTCACTAGGGCTAACAGGGCGTTGGCTTCTAACTCTGGCTCTATGTTAGCTCGAATCAGTTTGGCTGACTGTAGAGCTTTCAACTCTTGAATAATCACCTCACGGAGCTGAGCAGCACTCTGTTGATGCTCAGCCATCAAGGCTTCTCGTCCAATGGCATACCCCAAAAAGGCCACCCAGACCTTCAGAATATCTTGCCGTTCAGTGTCTAGTGGCAAAAACGCAGATAGCATTTCTACTAGTCGATCCACTCCCCTAGCGTGCTCTGTTGCAGTCTGCATGGTTTTTTGCAGACGCTGAGTTACTTGATTAAGGGCAAAGAGAATCAGCTCCTGCTTATCTCGAAAGTGGTGAGTAACAACTCCCGTGGTGCAACCCAGCTCTTGGGCGATCGCCCGCATACTGGTGCGATCTAACCCTTCTCGGACAATAACTCGCCAGGCGGCTTCAGAAACTTCAAGGCGGCGATCCTGTTGGGACATGAGCATCAAAGGGAACTATAGCAGAAGTCAGAAGTCAGAAGTCAGAAGTCAGAAGTAAAACTATTGCGCTTACTTAGGTTTGAGACTTTTGTCATGTCCGCGCCTGCCCTGCCGACTACTATAACCAGATATACACCAGATATAAAGTCGGACAGAAACACAGTGTCAATGTCTATTGACAGTTTATCATAACAGTTGTTATGTTAACAATAACAACTGTTATGAGGTTAAGGTAATGCACTCTGAGCTGACTTGTCCTTCCCCTCGCTCTGGTCTGAAAGGTTTGCTTGATCGCTTCACCGGACCAGGGGCAACCCAAGCTGAGTTGCTCATACAATTTGTGCCGTCGCTGGTGGCTTTGGTAGCAGCTCCAACCTACGCGCTGACCCTCCCTATACAGTGGACTCCGTTGCAATTAGGACTGATCGCTGTTCTTGCCCTGGATTTAGTGGGGGGTGTCCTCACCAATGCTACCTCCACGGCTAAGCGTTGGTATCACCGACCGGAACAGGGTTGGCAGCAGCATTTAGGATTTGTGTCTGTTCATGTCATCCATGTCTTGTTAGTGGCCCTGCTCTTTCGTGGGGGAGATTGGGGATTCTTTATCGGTGTGTCCAGCTACCTGTTGGGGGCATCGGTCTTGATTTTGCGGTCTCCCCTTTATCTTCAACGTCCAGTGGCGCTAGGGCTTTACAGCTTAGGGCTGTTAGGCGATCGCTATCTATTTCCCCCAATTCCTGGTCTGGAATGGTTTCTGCCTTTGTTTTTTCTAAAAATATTGGTCAGTCATTTGCTTAAGGAAACCCCTTATCGCCCTAGGGAAACCCTATAAGATTTTCTGCGACTGATCTGTGATGTTCGACAGCAATAATTCTAGTTATGAGGTAATTACAATGACGATAAATATTAGATATCTGGTATCTGGACTTTTAGTTTTATCTTTTGGATTGTTGGGATCTCTCATTCCTGGTGGTTCAATTGAAACAAGGAGTTTCTCACATATTGACCCGTTGATATTGGGTATATTTAATACCTTTTTAACTTCCCTAGTAATAGTCAGCCTTTTGATTGTTTACTTTATCTTCAAAGATTTGAAGTGGGCGTTCATTGTGTCTGGGTTATGTGGCATTTCCTATTTTATCGTATACGCCCTAGATTTAGGAACACTATTTCCAGTCTCGCCAGATCCCATGCCTCAGGCGCTATTTGTAATTGAAGTATTGGGAATGATTGTTTCTCTTCCTTTACTATTTATTTCTGTTCGCGGAGCTATGAATAGTAACAAGAGTAGTAACGATAAAGTAATAGCAAGCCAACCCTATTCAAAGACGTTTGTATATTTCGCTTTCTTTTTGGTTGTTGTTGGTGTTGGCATTATCACGTTTGCTACCAAATCCGCTATGGGTAGCTAACAGTGCCTAACATTCGTAAGTATTCAGCGGTCAGCTTTTGAATAACACAATTAACCATTATAGCGGTTTTCAATTAGGTGAGGTACATTTTTTGAGGGAGTAGGGAGCAGGGAGCAGGGAGCAGTGAAGTCAGAAGACGTAAGAGCTAAGAGCTAATAGGGTAAAAATCTTGTGTACCTCATTAGAATAAAAACCGCTATAGTTTAATCTGAGTTAAGGAAAGCTGACCGCTGACTGCTGACCGCTGACTGCTTAAGAATTAGAAGGAATAAGTTTGCTTTTTAGATCAATCCTATGTTTACATCTCAAATAAAAATTATATAGCGTTTATAATAGCTATGAGGTACATTCAATTTTATTAGCCCACGGCCTTAGCTCCCTAAAACCCTAAGGGCGAGGTACCTCATCCGATTGAGAGTGCTATATATTACAATGATATATCTAGAGCTAAACAATCAAGGTCAAGTACTTCGTTTTTCTCTTGAGAAAGGATTTTATCGATTAGGACGCGATCGCACTTGGTCAGATTTCGATATTCCTGAAAAAGGCTGGAATATTGTCTCCCAACGCCATGCTTTTCTGCTTCAAGAGGGAGAGGATTATCGCATCTTTGATGGTGATGGGGCAAATCCTAGTACTAATGGAGTATTTGTTAACCACACTCGTATCACTGATGGGTATCTTCTCAAACATGGTGCGGAGTTGACTATTGGACAAAATCCTCGGGACTACATTCGCCTCACTTACTTTAATCCTGGCCATAGTCAACCAAGGGTTACGCCAAATAAACGGCAGCTTTCCTTGGCAACTGTTCAAAATTGGCCAGTGCAATTGGGTCGTTCTCCTAATCCTGAACTTTCCCACTGTTGGCAATTAGATGCACCTACAGTTTCCACCCTTCACGCTACCATTATCAAGATTTCCGAAGGCAATTATCAGATTAATAATTATAGCAGGAATGGAACCTTTATTAATGACAAATTAATCCATAAACCTGTCTTACTTAAGGATGGGGATACGATTCGGATTGGTCCGTTTATATTACTGTTGAGGCAGGATACTTTAGAATTAGTTGACCAAGGGAATCAAATTCGGATTGATGCTGATAAATTGCTGCGCGAATTTAATTATAAATTAGGCAAAAAACGGACTATTCTGAATCATGTTTCTATGCCGATTGAACCAGGTCAGTTAGTGGCGTTGGTAGGAGGTAGTGGCACTGGTAAATCTACGTTACTGAAAACTCTATTAGGAATTGCACCAATTACTAATGGTACTGTATTTATCAATGGCCAAGATTTGCGACAGCATTTTAATCAGTACCGCTCACAAATTGGCTATGTTCCCCAAGATGATATTGTGCATCGGGATTTAACGGTAAAAGAAGTACTAACCTATGCCTGTGAATTACGATTACCACCAGATACTGATGTGAAACAGGTGGTGAAGCAAACTTTGTCACAAGTCAAACTGGATTTTGTGAGAAACACTCTTGTGGGTAATCTCAGTGGGGGACAACGGAAACGAGTCAGTATTGCTGTGGAATTATTGGCTGATCCGAAACTGTTCTTTCTGGATGAGCCTACGTCTGGTCTAGATCCAGGACTGGATAAGGAAATGATGCAGCTATTGCGAGAATTAGCGAATCAGGGACGAACAGTGGTGCTGGTGACTCATGCTACTGCGAATATTGACGTATGCGATCGCATTGCCTTTATGGGTCGGGGTGGACGGTTGTGTTACTTTGGTCCTCCCACAGAAGCCATGGACTTTTTTAAGATGCCATCTCCAGACTTAAGATACTTCCCTGATATTTACCTGAAGCTAGAGCAAGGGGAAACACCGGAGGAACTTGAGCAGAATAGTGAAAACTGGCATCAGCGGTTTCTCAGCTCACCTGGTTACAAGACCTACATTTCAGCCCACCTCAGTCCTGGTCAAAGGTTGCTATCGACGTCAAGCCCTAGCAAAAGTGCTGGTATTTCTGTTTTCAAGCAACTCAAGCAACTCAAACTCAAGCAACTGCTGTTGCTCAGTCGGCGCTATCTACAACTAGTAGTGCGGGATATGCGAAGTGTTGCCCTAGCGTTACTAACTGCTCCGATTGGGATTAGCTTGATTATTCTGACCTTGTCAGGGAAAGACCCTTTAGCTCAACTGAATTCTCCAGAAATCACCCAAGCACCTCTAGCGCTACAGGTACTGTTTATTTTTACCTGTGCTGCCCTTTGGGTAGGACTATCTAGTTCACTCCAAGAAATTGTGAAAGAGTCCAGTATTTATGCCAGAGAGCGACTGGTTAATTTAGGGTTATTTCCCTATCTCGGTTCCAAAGTACTGATTCGGTCTGGCTTAGCTCTTTTACAAACTATCTTGATTGTTACTATTGTCCTCTATGGGTTTAAGTCACCTACCTCTGTACTACTGGATTGGAAAATTGGCTTGGGAATCACTACTTTTTTAACGATTATCGCTGCTACCAGTTTAGGTCTGATGGTATCGACATTGGTTAAAAATGAAAGTGAAGCCAATAATACTATACCATTAATTTTGCTACCACAGATTATTTTTTCTGGAGTTATTTTTAAACTAAAAGGATTAGCCAGTACACTATCTTGGCTGATGGTAAGTCGTTGGTCAATGGGAGCTTATGGTGCTTTGGTAAATGTGAATAGCATGGTACCAGAACAGTCTTCCCGATTCGGATTAAAGCTTCCCCCTCCTCCCTTTGAAGCAACACCGGTTTATGATGCCACTTGGCAAAATTTGATTCTTAATTGGCTACTACTGTGCTTACACATAGCGGTTTATTTAATAATCGCTTTTCGATTACAGAAGCAGAAGGATATTTTCTAGAAGTCGGGAATCGGGAATCGGGAATCGGGAATCGGGAGTCGGGAATCGGGAATCGGGAATCGGGAGGAGATGTAGGGTGGGCAGTGCTTACCTTGATGATTTTTAGGTTTTAAATTTATCTGAGGCACTGCCCACCAGAGGATTAATTTTATAGTTAATTTACTGTCGGTGGGCAGTGCTTAATTTTAGGATTGTTAGGTTTTAAATTGGTTTTATGCACTGCCCACCCTACGATGAATTAATCTATGATCATAATAACACTGGTTTCCAATGCTATCTTAGGGAATGAAGAGCCGACCGACTCCCATATAATTGTCCATATCAATCACAATTTCAAGTAGCCGGTCTACACATTTATCCCGATAGGCTCGTTCATCCAAGACCCGATCAGCATTGCCAATTGTGATCACAGGAAGGGAATTGGACTTGTTTTATTCACGCAAAACCTTCTCCAATGCATCCTTACCTTTCATTTTTCGATTGGCTGTTAATAGAATCATTTGATTGGCTTGAGCAAAGCGCCAAACAATTCGATCATTGCTATCGATTGCTAGCTCAACTTCTTGAAAGGAGACAAAACGGATGGGGAGAGTCTCAAGCCAACCTTGATTAGCAATGTTGCCTAACAAAACTTTTGCATGTCTCTCAAGATTGTGATCAATCAAGAAAATCATGCTTTCTGTCCGTGTCTTGCTTTCTGTTCCTGGAGTTTTGCCCACAACGCTTCTCGACCGGGTTTAGGGGGCATTGTTGCAATGCGAGCAAAGTGTTCTCGATTCCGTTGTTCCCAATACTGTCGGTTTTCCTGTTCCTCTTGCAAAATAGTTTGATACTCTGCTTCGACTTGGGTACGATTTTCTTCAATGTATGATAGTGCAGCGCTTACTTGTTCGTTAGTGAGGTTAAGAACATCCCCAATTAACTTGGGTGGATACTGAGCTGTGACATAATCCATCACATCGTAGAGAGTGATACGTGTTCCCGCAATGGTTAATCCCCATTCTGTGCTGATTATTATAGCTGTCTCTTTTGTTTTGAGGCATTCCTTGATAAATTTCTTGACACCAAGATAGACCTGACTATCTTGAGACTCTGGTTTGCATAAGTCAATGTGATTCTTTGGTATGGCAACCGGCTTCACTTTTTCAATGCCGGGGTTGGCACTATCTGGGTCTACCACCAAAATCCCTTTGACAGGCTGAGTTTCATAGTAGACCTTTGTGGCAATGCCTAAACTCCGGACATTTTCTCGATACCATTCATTTAATTCCCGTAACTGAGGGGAATGAGCTTTGAGTTCCTTTACACTTACGGTGGTTTGTGTCAGAACGCTAATATTATCAATTAAATTAGCGAGATGAGCCCCAGTGTGGGGAGTAGCCAGAAATACAATCCCTTTCGTCTGCTTAAGAATAGCTTGCTTTTGAAAGGTCAAGGCACTGTTGAGCATTTTTTTGACTAAAAGCCCGCCCATACTGTGAGTAATAAAGATTAATGGACGTTGGCCGAGCTCGCGGCTATCTAACCAATCTAATAAATTACTGGCTTGATCGAAAAGGGGCATACTGCTGTGGCTTTTCCAGTTTGTCGCTTCAGCCTGATACCCAAACGACCATATTTTAACGCATAAATTATCTTTTCCTAACCATCCTAGCCAGTAGTCATCATCATCCCGTTTTCCCTGGGGATGCCAGGTGGTTATAGCATCCCCTCCCAGCCCGTGAACAAACACCACATCGGCACTGGGCACTAAGTCCTGATTGCTTGAGATTTGGATTAAGTCCGTTGAATCACTCACCGATTACCCTCCAGTTAATTATATAGCATTAACCAGTAGATCCCTGAAACCCTACTTCGATTCAGTCTAACAAAAAAAATCCAGGGAGTCGGGAGTCGGGAATCGGGAATCGGGAATCGGGAATCGGGAGTCGGAAATTCTTAATTCTTAATTCTTAATTCTTAATTCTTAATTCTTAATTCTTAATTCTTAATTCTATAACCGTACATTTTCTATCAATTACCCCTCCGAAAAAAATCTAAAATTCCTTGACAAAATAATTGATAATCGTTATGATTATAAATGCAAACCTTAAAACGTTTTTTTGACTATGTCTGACAACTTCCGCCCTAACCCACAAAACAATCCTGAGGAGATCACTCCTAGTAATACTCCTCAGGAACCTTCCCAAAAAAAATACCCCATTAAGCACATTCTTAAGGGCTCCCGCCGGGCAATAACCAACACCATGCATACCCTTTATGCACGGGGTTACGCCCAAATTGACGAGTGGAGCCCCCTTCAGCCAACTGACATTCCTGGGGAATTCATCACGGTAATGACGAAATACTTAATGCTGGGTTAAGGGCTTAAATTTTGGGGGGGTTTCCCCCCCTGGCCAAAGGCCAATCACATCGGATCACGTCCGAATGGGTTTACAACGTTGAGACATAGGTAACAATTCCTAGCCGTGGAACATAGTTCTGCGGCTATTTTTTTTGGTTAGAATGTAGAATTAAGAATGTAGAATTAAGAATGTAGAATTAAGAATGTAGAATTAAGAATGTAGAATTAAGTGCGATCGCTCTTGTCTGGTGGGCAAATCGACATGAAAACTGATTACTTGGTCAAACTTTCATAATTTGCCCACCCTACTCCTTTCAAACCGCTCAACCTTCTCGCAGCTTCTCAATTTCCTCTACAGGTAAGCCAGTAGTCTGGCTAATCGTTTCATTATCTAACAGAGGCAAAAGTTGGCGTGCTATTTCGTTCTTAGTTTGTTTTTCTGTAAAAATAACTAGCCCTTGTTGGTCATGAATAAACATCTCTCTTTTTCCTAATTCCTCCAAATCTTTCCTACTTAAATTTGCCTCAGAAGCAATCCCAAATGCCTGTTTAAACTCCGGTTTTTCGGCCATTTGCGGTGGCACCGATTCTAACAAAGGTGCATTTTTTAAAAAATACATCCACAACTCATCGAGTTGCTCTAACTCCTCCAACTGCTTCTCAAACTTCGGTAGTTCCACAAACACTAACTGCAAGTGATTTTCGATGTAGTTGATGTTGGTAGTTTCTTCTCGTAACTTGAAATTAGAAATTATCTGATTATGCTCAGGAAACATGACAAAATCGGTAATCGTCAGAGCAATCACTGGCTTGAGATAACGGTAGCCTTCTCCTTTACCTAACTGTAGAGAGTAAGCTTTAGTAGCATTGTATAAAACTCTTCTGGCAAAGGATTCTACCTGCAAAACCTGCATTTCAATAATCACCAAAGAACCATTCCTAAGTTTGGCCTTGACATCGAGGAAAGAGTCTTTAAGGATTGGAAGAGGAGAAGACTGATAAGGGTCAATAATTTCCAAATCTTGGATCAGAGGTTGATTGTGGTAGACCAGAGCATTGAGAAAGCTAATCAGAATCGGTTTACTTTCCTGGGATCCAAAGATTTTTTTGAAGGCAAAGTCGGTTTTGGGGCTGATAAATGTCATTACTTAGTTCTCCACTAAACGTGGTATAATCTAAGTATACTATCTAAACTATATCCAATTTTTTTATTGACCAAAAATCAGATGTTGGTGCCTTACATTGACGGGCTGTACCAGGCGCTCAGAGGCGATCATTTAAGCATTCTTCAGCTAACTTAATTATGCAATCACCTAGCATTACTAACTCCTTAGACGCTTTTCTCCAACAACCCAATATAGAAGCTTCTCCTGCTTGGGAATTCATCCATGGACACCCGAAGCAAAAACCGATGCCAACACTGTTTCATTCCCGTCTCCAGCGCAACCTCGTAAACGCCATCAACAATCAAACCCATGCTTGCGTTGCGATTCAAGAACTCCGGTGCATCATTCCTCCCTTATCCCCGGTACCAGATATTGTGGTTGTTAAACGCGATCGCTTCCAGGATCAAGATGGCCCCCTGCAAGGTTCACCGGACTGGTTAATTGAAATTCGCTCCCCTGACCAAAGCACATTAGACCTACAGAACAAAATTCTGCACTGCTTGAGCAACGGCACTAAGCTGGCTTGGCTAATCGATATTCAGCGACAGCAAATTTGGGTTTGGGAAAACCAGGAACTACCACTGGTGTTTGCCGGAACTGACATACTCCCGACCCTTGACACTATCTCAGACTTTACAGTGGAAGCAGTCATCGCCATGACCCGACAGCGATAACTGAGGGGGATTACTCGCTCTTGTCGGGTGCGTTTTTCGTTCGTTACGCTCACCCTAACACACTGTTTATTTAGCAAAACAAATAGCATTCCACTCTAGTGCGATCGCAGTTGTTGCTCTGTTAACCATGTATTAACCCAAACCCGGTCGTCTTCCGACAATTGCGGTAGTGGCTCTTCATTATAATCTATCAGTAAATCATAACTAGCTTGGTCGTAGATATTATTCAATAATAGCTGTAAATCTACTAATGGTTCTGTATCTCCAGACTTCAGCGGTAAGGGAAATGAGGGGATAAGATCTGGTAAATTAAATCCATACAAATCAGCTTGAGGACGACGGTCTCCTCGACTGACTAAAATTCGATAATGGGTTTCAATATTGCTGTGATAAACTGGCATTGGTTGTCCCTTACGCAGTAAATCAATTTCTACTAAATGAGTGAAACTGCCTAAAAACTTATTTCGTTTAGTCTCATATTGCTTGCGTCCTTCCCCAGAACGTTTATTAATGGGAGAGAGGATTTCAATAGCTGTTACTACTTCTTTGGTAGCTACCTCTCGCACTTCTAAATAACCTTGTTTAATGGTTTCAGGTACAGGAACTTCTACTGTTTGGGGTTGAGTTGGAGCTTGTGCAACTGCAACATTAGTCATTGGTTGTTTAGTTGTCGCCCGTGAACCTTTGACAGTTAAATCGGGAATGCCAACTAGTAGGGATTCTTCCCCAATGGTTTCATACATGCGCACTTCAACACCAACTCTGTATTTTGGACGCAGTTGAGGAGAAAGGGATCTGGCTAGTTCAACAATGAGCCAGTGATGTACTCCTGGCCAAACTTCTGGATGTTCTAGGTAAGGGTTCATCCCTGGAAAAGGGGAAGGCATAAAATTTCCTCCTCGGTGCTTAGAGCGTTCAACTTAGAGCATTCAGCATTCAGGTTTTAGAACTTAGCTGACAGCTGACAGCTAACGGCTGATGGCTAAAAGTCTATTACTTATTCTAAAGCGCACCATTCAACACTTGTTGTGCCGAAAGCTGTAACCCCGGAAAAATAGTTGATTCAATCAACTCATCCCCCACAACAACCGTTTCCTCATAAAGATCATCCACCAACTGCAACACCACAACCTGCTCTTTGAGCGGATCGACAATCCAATATTCGCGAATTTCCAGCAAGTTATACTCCACTCGTTTGCTGCGATAATCCGTCGTCCGAGTCGATTCGCTAACCACTTCAACCACCAAAAAAGGTGGCGATTCGTTGAGACGAATGATCGCCTCTCGATCCAGCATTCCCTGCCATTGCTCCAGTGTTGCCACCGTCACATCTGGAATCCGCGCTGTATCCCAACGTCCCCCACGGGGCGACTCGATCGCGAAGCGCTGCTGCAAGCAGATGGCAATAAACCCTTGCTTAGAAACCCAGGCTAACCCCTGAGCCTGAATTTCAGCCCGATATTGATCGTTGAGAAACTCAGTAATTGCACCATGTTGTCCTTTGGGTTGAGACATGGCAATCAGTTCCCCATTCACCAGTTCATAACGCCGATCAGTGCCATCGTTGTAGCTTAAGTAGTCTTCGAGGCTAAGCAGTGCAGTAGTGGCAGTCATCGGAGTTTTCCTAAGAAGCCATTTTTTTGATAATACTAGTTTAGCAAAAAATGGGTTAGAAACTGTCATTTATAGCGATTTGCCGATAAGTTAATTATGAAAATGGGGCAAAAAAGATAAAGTTTACTTTTTAATTAGCAATAATAAATAACTTAGGTTGGATGCCAACTGCTTTATTCCCTATTCCCTTCCCCCCTTATTAAGGCAGGGCTGTTTCAAACTTTAGTAAGTTAACGATTATTGGAGATAGGGGGATAGGGGGATAGGGGGATAGGGAAATAAACTAAAATTTACCGAAAAATGCCCAAATTTAGTCATTAAAATCTTACGAATTAACCGCCTTCAATCAACTCAAATCACTAACAATTTGTTAACGGCCTTCGAGGAAGGGAACGATAAATTTGCCCAAAATCCCGAGTATTAGTCCAAAATTCTCCCCATCTCCCCATCTCCCCATCTCCCCATCTATTTTTTGCGAGAATGAAACAGCCCTGCCTTATTAAGGGGGGTTAGGGGGGATTCCTTTTCCCTGTTCCCTAAAAACCCATAAATATGTAGTCAATAAAGTCGCAAACCGCTATATCTTCTAATTCAAAGGGTCTTGTGCTGGTAATCCTACAGCACGGGGAAACTTAGCTGCCGTGGGTGATAATACTTTCAACAACAAACAATGACGAACACTATCGCTCAAAGGCGTAGTAAATTTTTCAACTGATTCAATTTTTCCACCCAACTTTTTTACCGCTGGCTGTAAAGCGTCGGTTTCTTCATCTGTCCAATGACCACGATAGAGAATCGCCAAACCTCCTTGTTTCAGAAGTGGTAGAGCATATTCAGCACAAACAGAAGGGGCACTAACAGCACGAACTAGAGCAATATCGTAGGAGTGTCGATGCTGTCGCTTCTGTCCAATGGCTTCTGCTCTGCCAACTAAAGTTTTAACATTATTAATTTCCAACTGGGGGATTAAGGTTTGGAGAAAAGTAATTTTTTTGCGAGTGGAATCGAGTAAAGTAATAGCAGTATTAGGAAATGCGATCGCAACTGGTAATCCTGGAAATCCCGCCCCCGTTCCAATATCAATAATTCTCTGTCCTGGAGTTACAGACTGCCATATGGGAGCCAATCCTACCAAAGAATCCCACAGATGCTTTTCCCAAAACTCCTCGGGAGCTGTAATCCGAGTTAAATTCAACTGGCGATTGCCTGACAAAATCCCTTCATAGAGTTTTTGAAACAACTGTTGTTGTTCTGGAGCTGGCTGCCAATTTAGAGTTTGTTGCCAAACCTCTGTCATCTGTGGCAGCGATAAAACGTTTTGGTCATTTGTCATTTTGGCTCTACCGTACTTGTTATGCTAAATAAACAGTTTGTAAGAGGGAGCAGGGAGCAGGGAGCAGGGAGTAGTGGAAAAAGCCCGTATTCAAAATTTTTTGTGAGTTGAATAGCATAATTTTAATTCTACAGTAAGCTTTCTGGGCTTTTTGAGTATAAATTTAGCATAAAACGTACTGAATAACGGTAATTTTTTAATTTTTAAATAGGGTACCTAAATAAATTGTGATAATTTTTTTTCCCTACTCCCTACTCCCTACTCCCTACTCCCTTTCCTAAAGTACTCAACACTCACAACTCAGCACTAGCTAGATCAACAGCTTTTAATTCCCCTTGCTTAAGAGTCCAGCAGCGGTCAGCAATGGGAAGTAAATCCTTAGCATCGTGAGTCACCACTAGGAGTGTCCAATGGGTTTTGAGTTTTGCCAGCAGATTAACTAACTGTCTTCGCATAGACCAGTCTAATCCAGCTGTTGGTTCATCCAACATCAGAATATGGGGTTGACGAATCAGTTGTACTGCTAGAGCAAGGCGTCGCTGCTGACCACCACTCATGGCATGGGGTGAAGTATCCAGGGTAAAATCAGCTAGTCCCACTTCCCCCAAAGCATCATAAACCCTTTGTGACCCCAACTCTGGATGTCCCATCCGCAATTCTTCCAGGATAGTCTTACCACAGAAATGCCGTTCTGGAAACTGAAACACTAATCCTGCCA
>NZ_JAAHHU010001270.1:0-1468 GCF_010672095.1 Moorena sp. SIO3I6
AGTGTGGTAATATTAGTGGTAGTTTTTGCCGAATTTTAAAAGTGAGATGCACCCCTCCCCATGCAACTGGAATTCGGATCATTTACCGAGTGTTGGATAATCGTTTAAGACAGCAAGGGTTAGTTCAAACACAATTACCAGTTCAGTTAAGTAATTACTCCGAACCCCAACCAGATCTAGCCGTAGTTATGCCAGATGAACTGCGATACCTAGGCCATCATCCCACACCATCAGAAATTTATTTGATTATTGAAGTTGCGGATACTAACTTAAGGAGGTATTGTGAACAGAAAGCTAAGCATTATGCAGAGGCAGAGATTGCTGATTATTGGGTAGTTGATTTAACTAATCGTCAATTGCATGTTTTTCGAGAACCAACTGAGCAAGGGTATCAAAGTCAGGTAATTCTGGCAGATGATAATACAATTTCACCGTTACAGTTTCCCGATTGTTTATTATCTGTATCTCAAATGTTGCCACCAGAGATTCCGGAGTTTGTTGACGGTTGACCCTGATCTAGCGTTTATAGGACTCATGAGGTACACATAATTGTTGACTATTGGCTCTTCTGACTTCCCTCTTATCTGCTCCCTGCTCCCTGCTCCCTGCTCCCTGCTCCCTGCTCCCTGCTCCCTAAAACCCATAAATTTGTACCTCATGGGTATAATAATTGCTAGAATTAGGGGTAGGGTTGGCAAATAATTAAAGAAAGGTCATTTGATCACGAATAATGTCCCTTTGCCCACCCTACTACAAGAGCGATCGCCTTTGGCGCGGCTGAGGCCTTTGGCCACGCTTCGCGAACGCCGATCGCACTCTTACCTGTTCCCTGTTCCCTGCTCCCTACTCCCTACTCCCTGTTCCCTGTTCCCTGTTCCCTTTGGTAAAGTAATGACATTTATCAGCCCTAAAACCGACTTTGCCTTCAAAAAAATCTTTGGCTCCCAGGAAAGTAAACCGATTCTGATTAGCTTTCTCAATGCTCTTGTCTACCACAATCAACCTCTGATCCAAGATTTGGAAATTATTGACCCTTATCAGTCTTCTCCTCTTCCAATTCTAAAAGATTCTTTCCTCGATGTGAAGGCCAAACTGAGGAATGGTTCTTTGGTGATTATTGAAATGCAGGTTTTGCAGGTAGAATCCTTTGCCAGAAGAGTTTTATACAATGCTACTAAAGCTTATTGTCTACAGTTAGGTAAAGGAGAAGGCTATCGTTATCTCAAGCCAGTGATTGCTCTGACGATTACCGATTTTGTCATGTTTCCTGAGCATAATCAAGTAATTTCTAATTTCAAGTTACGAGAAGAGACTACCAACATAAACTACATCGAAAATCACTTGCAGTTAGTGTTTGTGGAACTACCGAAGTTTGAGAAGCAGTTGGAGGAGTTAGAGCAATTAGATGAGTTGTGGATGTATTTTCTAATAAATGCGCCTTCCTTAGAAACGGTGCCACCGCAAATGG
>NZ_JAAHHU010001271.1:0-1468 GCF_010672095.1 Moorena sp. SIO3I6
TTGCGGAAAACTTTGAAAACACGCCCTAGGCTCACGCTACTTGAGGTGCTTATGGCCTATGGGCAAGCTACACCGAACATTGAATAAGCGATGCCTCACGGGGTTAAAACAAAGCTAGACCGTAGACTGGATCAAGGAAGCAGCTCTCATTCCTTGGCAATAAAACCAGCGTTTTTGGGGTTTTTGAGCCATGAGATTCAGGGCTAAATCTGACCAAATTTCCATGGCTCCTACCCATAATTTTCCATATAGACCTATCCAAAAATTACTATGTCTTTCTGAATAACGTTTCAATTCTTTGAGACGGCAAATATACTGTCTTACTCCTTTATATTTAAGAGCTTGACCCAGGAAAGTTGCTAAGCTATAGGCAATAGCAATCAGTAAAACTAACGCGATAAAACGAGTATCATTAACCTTAGTTTGTTCAAGATTATATCCCCCAGTTTTGCAATCTTTGAACATCCCTTCAATCCCCCAGCGAGCTTGGTAACAGAAAAGAGTTAGACTTAAGGAATTTAAACTGGTGAGAATATACCAAGGTTCACTGATCCCTTTTCCCCGATATTTACGCCGCCATCGCAAGGCTATATTAAAACGACCAAGCTGATGTTTTTGCGTGCAGTTAATTCCTTCAAAAAACTGAGCCATTCCTGGCTTAAAATCTAAATTTTTCAACGCCTGATAATCTTGCCCATTTTCCTGAATATGAGTACTGCGTTTTTGTCTTAAAGCAAAGTCCACACCCTTGTGGGTGAGCCATTCGGCTAGCTTAACACTGTGATATTCTCGATCCCCAATCACGATTACTGGATTAGGCTTGAGTAGCTTCAGTACTGGAGTTAATAAAGCCTTTTGCTGCCCCAAATTACTGTTCCCTTTTTTTCCTAGCAAATGCCAATATACTGGAATAGCTCGTCTACCACATACCAGACTGACCATCATCAGATTTCTTTCTTTCCACTGGGTTCTATCTATCACTAATAATAGGTATCCTCGCTGTTTGATTCTTTTGAGATATCTTCTGCGTTTACGATTCATTTTATGGGGATGAAATTGTTCCCTTACTAAATATTTTACCAGAGGAAACCACAGCAATTTTACACTCAATTGAGGCAACCCCAGAAATCTCTGCAGGTTACGACGACGACTTTCAAATTGAATTGGTTGTGGAAATAACGTTGCTAGTCTTTCTAGTTTAACGTTTCGCTCTGTTTGGAGCAGGATAATTAGCAGTTGTAAGGTTAAATATTGAGCTGAAGTGAGGTGGGCTTCTAAACAGGTCTGATAGAATGAAGGCAACATAATTGTTTAGTCCTGAGTGGTCACCTTACCACTCTATTTTTTTTTGTCTCTCTTTGTCTATAACCCTTACCGGCTCTGCTTTGTCGGTTCACTGTCACCCCGTGAGAAGCGATGCAGCAAGGGAACAGGGGAGGCAGTCGGCCAAAGGGGGTGGGTGCATCTC
>NZ_JAAHHU010001272.1:0-1467 GCF_010672095.1 Moorena sp. SIO3I6
TCTAAATTGTTCTTAAATTGCTCAAACTTAAAGCTAGAACCAATAGGTAAATATTGGTCTTGTAAATAATTGCGGTGCTGTCGCAATTCTTTAAGACGTTGTGCTAGGGCTTTTGGATTGTCAGCTTTGCCCTGTTGGATTTGCTCCTGACCTGCTGCTATTTTATCCCTGTATTCTTCTAGTTTAGTAGCAACATCTGGGAGAAAGATAGTTTTCAGGTCACGGCGGAGAATCTCTTCAACTAAATTGCCGGTTTTGCTCCGTTCAACATATTCAATGGCTTCGGTGATCTTATTTAACTCTAAACAGACTTCCACCATGCCTCGATAGCTTCGGTTGTACTTTTCAGCTAGTTTAGTCTTGTATTCTTCTACTCCAGAACCAGAAATAATTTCATCTCGCAGCAATTCTACGGTTTTAATGGCAGCATCAAAAGCCTTGTAAGCTTCCGGGAAATTTTGAGCATCTTGGTAAGCAAAACCAAGGTTATTGTTAGTATCTAGATAGTCTCGGGGAAAGCTCTCACGGGTGCGTACTTCTAAAGCCAATTGGTAGCAAGCGATGGCATCTTCTAGGTTTTGTGCTTTCTCACCTTCGATTCTGTTACGGTAAGCAATACCGAGATTGTTTTGAGTCATTGCCCAATCAATAGGAAACGCCTCACGGGTGCGTACTTCTAAAGCCAATTGGTAGCAAGCGATGGCATCTTCTAGGTTTTGTGCTTTCTCACCTTCGATTCTGTCAGAGTAAGCATTACCGAGATTGTTTTGAGTCGTTGCCCAATCAATAGGAAACCTCTCACGGGTGCGTACTTCTAAAGCCAATTGGTAGCAAGCGATTGACCGTAGGTCACGCTACGCGAACGCATCTTCTAGGTTTTGTGCTTTCTCACCTTCGATTCTGTATAAGTAAGCATTACCGAGATTGTTTTGAGTCGTTGCCCAATCAATAGGAAAGCTCTCACGGGTACGTACTTCTAAAGCCAATTGGAAGCAAGCGATGGCATTTTCGAGGTTTTGTGCTTTCTCACCTTCGATTCTGTCAGAGTAAGCAATACCGAGATTGTTTTGAGTCGTTGCCCAATCAATAGGAAACCTCTCACGGGTGCGTACTTCTAAAGCCAATTGGAAGCAAGCGATGGCATCTTCTAGGTTTTGTGCTTTCTGACCTGTGATTCTTTCACGGTAAGTACTACCGAGATTGTTTTGAGTCATTGCCCAATCAATAGGAAACGCCTCACGGGTGCGTACTTCTAAAGCCAATTGCAAGCAAGCGATTGACCGTAGGTCACGCTACGCGAACGCATCTTCTAGGTTTTGTGCTTTCTCACCTTCGATTCTTTCTAAGTAAGCATTACCGAGATTGTTTTGAGTCGTTGCCCAATCAATAGGAAACCTCTCACGGGTGCGTACTTCTAAAGCCAATTGCAAGCAAGCGATGGCAACTTCAAGGTTTTGTGCTTTCTCA
>NZ_JAAHHU010001273.1:0-1467 GCF_010672095.1 Moorena sp. SIO3I6
TGAGTTTTTATACACACACAAATGTTAAAGAGGTAGGTACTATGACTAACAATCCCGGTGGATTTTCTGTAAGTGGTTCTGTAGGCGGTGATATCCACAACCTTCAACAAGGTGACAATAGCAAAGCCAATCAAGGTGACAATAACCAGCAAGGTGACAATAACACTCAAGTAATCCAAGGTCAAGGTGCTGCATCAGCCCAAGAACAGCTAACCAAAGAGCAGGTTATTGAGTTGTTAGCAAAACTCGACAAACTGGTTCAGGGTAATCGCATTGAACTTGGTATAAATTGTACTTGACAAAAGAAACAAAGAGTGGAATAAAACTTTCCGACAATCAAGGCTGTGTTGCACAACTGACGAAGCTACCATAATAGGGAAGAACAATTCCCATTTCCAGGTCACTAATCATGGCAAAAGGCTTTGGCAAGGGCGTTATGACATCCATTGAAGAACCAGAGGCAGAAATCCTCAGAAAAAGCGTCATTAAGCATTTTCAACATTTGCAAGACCCGAGAGTGGGTTCAAGGAAAGCTCATAGTCTAGTGGCAATTATCACCATAGCCAACAAGCGCCATACTCTCAGGAGCGGAGGGGTTTGTGGGAATAGAAACCTATGGAAAAGCAAAGCTTGAGTGGCTAGAGAAATTTCTGGAAATACCCAATGGAATTCCTTCACACGATACCTTTGGAAGAGTATTGTCCCAGCTAGAGCCAGAGGAACTCAACCACAGCTTCCTCAATTGGATTAGCAGCATCACAGAGAAATTAAATCTGGAGATGATTCATATAGATGGTAAGACAGCCAGAGGCTCCTATGACCGGGAAAAGAAGCTCAAAGCGTTGCATAGTGTCAGCGCCTGGAGTAGTGAGCATAGTTTAGTGCTAGCAAGCGCAAAAAGTAGAGAGCAAGTCCAATGAAATGACCGCAGTGCCACGAAGGCTGTTGTTGCTCAACCTCAAGGGAGCTGTAGTCAGCTTGGATGCTATGGGTACTCAAATAGAGATTGTCCAGGAAATCCAGCGGGGAGAAGGGGACTATGTCCTGGCTCTCAAAGGTAATCAAGGTCAGCTCTGTGACCAGGTAAAAGCTTGGTTTGACCAAGCTCAAGCTCACCATTGGCAGGGGATTGACTACAGCTATGATCAAACGACTGAAAGTGGGCATCATCGCCTGGAAACCCGGGAAGTTTGGGCAGTGCCAGTAACTCAATTACCACCTTTACATCGCCAAAATCAGTGGTTGGGTTTAACCACAGTGGTGATGGTTCGCTCTTACAGACAATTATGGAACAAAACAACCACAGAGGTGAGGTTGTACCTCAGTAGCTTGGAAGCGGAGGCCCAGCGGCACAATCAAGTGATTCGCTCCCACGCTTTGTATTGAAAATAGCTTACATTGGGTTCTTGATGTCACCTTTGATGAAGATGCCAGTCGAGTACGTCAGGGTCATGGTGCAGAAAACCT
>NZ_JAAHHU010001274.1:0-1466 GCF_010672095.1 Moorena sp. SIO3I6
TTGATTGAGGAACTCCAGGCAGACTCTGAGCTCAAGCACTATCCAATGGTGGTTGTGGCAGAGTTTACCGACACACCAGAGTGGGAACTCAAGGGAGTGAACCGTTCCCAAATATATTTCTATATTGGTGATTACACGACTATTGATGTCCTCGAAAGTGTGGGGATCTATCATGCCTCACGGGCAATCCTCCTGGCTGATTCTACCCGTCCTCGAAGTGACCAAGACCGGGATGCACGGACAGTCCTAGCGGCCTTGACCATTGAAAAACTCCAACCCGGAATTTACACTTGTGCTCAACTCCTTGACCGGAAAAACAATGTCCAACTGCGAGTAGCGGGAGTTGAAGATGTCATTGTTGTTGATGAATTAGCTAGTCACTTAATTGCTACCTCAGCTCGGAACCTAGGAGCTGTAGATGTGTTGGCAGAGTTGCTAACTGTGCAAGTGGGAAACCAATTCTACAAAATTGTTTTACCACAGAAGTGGGTTGACATTTCGTTCTGGGAAGCTGCTCGGCGCTTGAAAGAGGAGTTTGATACAACGTTGATTGCAATAGAGCGCCATAGCAATGGAAATCGGGAAACCCTAATTAATCCCCCTAAAGATCAAACACTACTATCTGGCGATCACTTAGTTATTATTGCTCGTAGTCTGCCGAAAATTGGGGTGCCAGTCCGGTAAAGTCTCAATTTTTTGGCAGGTCTTTATAGTGCGTTCGCATAAGGGCGGAAGCTTTGCTTCATCGCAAATTAGGATCCCCTTGGGGTTTACAATGATTGGGACTTTTCAAATCCAGATTCTGCTTGTCTGTGTCTAGATAGCCTATAGCAGTCGAAGTAAAGCTTAAGACATCTTCTGCTCCCAGCTCCCCAGCTCCCTACTCCCTGCTCCCTGTTCCCTATTCCCTTTGCTATATGTATGAACAAGATTTTAACCGTTGGCGAGAAATCATCGTTGAACAAATCAAAGCTAGAAATTTATCGGCAATTGATTGGGATAATTTGCTGCTTGAGTTAGAGGACATGGGAAAGGCTGAAAAGCGAGCATTCATTAGCAATTTAACTATATTGATTGCCCATTTACTCAAAATAATTGTTCAAACTGACGCTCCTGATTCTATGAAAGGAAGTTGGTATAGTTCAGTCACAGAACATCGGTTTCGTATCCAAAAAGATTTACAAGACAGTCCTTCATTTAAACGTTATTTAGAAGAAGCGATCGCTAAAGCTTATAAGGATGCTCGAAAGTTAGCTATAAAAGAAGGTAAAAAAGCCAGCTTTGGCATTCGTAAGCCCAACCCTGAAGACTATCCCAATCAATGTCCTTTTACAATTGAACAGCTATTAGATGAAGAATTTTATGGGGATTAATTCATTGTTATACTAACGCACTTCAATCCATATCTTATCTTAATTATCGAAATTTTCAGTGCTTTATGCTGTTGCGCTTCACACCCTACAGAA
>NZ_JAAHHU010001275.1:0-1466 GCF_010672095.1 Moorena sp. SIO3I6
TGCACTGCGTATGCCAAGATACTTGAGAGATTTGAAAAAAGCTTTCAGTCGTTGGCGCGATCCGAAGCTTTGTTCAGGGATACCTCAATTTAAAAAGAAACGTCATCAATGTAGTTTTACGGTTGATGATGGACATGGGAAGCGCTTAGTAAAAGCTGGAAAATTTATCACGATTCCTACATTAGGAACCTTCCGAATTAAAGAAGCTATTCCGTTTAATTGTGGGTCTCAAACTTTCACAATTTCTCGTGAAGCTGGGAAGTGGTTTGTGTCGTTTAAAATCGAGGCTTGCCCCTTACCATCCATGAAACACACCCATAAAAAAGTTGGTGTTGATTTAGGTGTGAAGTGCTTTGCTACGTTATCTGACCACACCAAGATTGAGACTCCTAGTTCGATTAAGAAAGCGAAAATCAAGCTATCGAAACTACAAGGTCGAAATCGGAAAAAGGTGCTAGGCAATGGTCAGACAAAACAAAAACCTAGTAAGAACGCCCACAAATACTACCAGAAACTTCGTCAGCAACATCAGCATATTGCCAACAGTCGAGAAGACTTTTTACAAAAAGAGACAACTCGATTAGCTCAGACATATCAAGAAATCAAAATCGAAGACTTGAATGTATCAGGGATGCTTGCGAACCACAAATTAGCCGAGGCGATTTCTTTGTTAGGTTTCTATCGATTTAGAGAATTACTAACGTACAAACAAGAATTTCATGGCTTTAAGTTGACGTTGGTCGATCGATGGTTCCCTTCATCTAAAACCTGCCACAAGTGCGGTCATAAGCAAGATATGCCCCTTAAAGAGCGAATTTATGTTTGTGGTGGTTGTGGACTTATTGTTGACCGGGATATCAACGCAGCAATCAATATAGAGGGCTGGGAACCAGGTTTTACATAACACTGTCGGTGGCTACCGATAAAACGCCTGTGGAGTAGAAGAAGCCGTCTTCCTACGTATACAAACGAAGCAGGAATTGGACTTCAGACCGATGTAATGGTTTGTGTAAGATCCATGAAGCAGTGAACCAATCAACTCTCTACCTGAAACAAAATTTTTATCAGAATTTTTCTCAATACCCCAGATAACTATTTACCTATATACAAACGAAGGAAGACACAGAATCGAGAAGTGTAATCCAAGTAATCCACTAGGCAACTAAACCTACTCTTGCCAGCAAATATAGCGCTACGCGCAAGTCCGCAAGTCAGAAGTTAGAAGTCAGAAGTAAGCTATGACTAAGTTTCATGCGTAGTGCTATAACATCCCTTGTAGGTGCGTAGCGGATGAGGGCTACTGAAAGCCCACACTATACTGGATAGAGTTAGTGTGGTGAAGGTTATGTGAGTGATTAAGTGATATAGCAGTCGCCAGGGCAGGCGCGGACATGACAAAAGTCTCAAACCTAAGTAAGCGCAAGAGTTTGACTTCTGACTTCTGACTTCTGACTTCTGACTTCTGC
>NZ_JAAHHU010001276.1:0-1466 GCF_010672095.1 Moorena sp. SIO3I6
TCCCAGTCCTAATCCGGATAACTTGCTCAATGGGACTGATGAAAATTTTACCGTCGCCGATTTTACCGGTCTGAGCAGCAGCGAGAATTTTTTCTACTGCCATGTCAACTAAGCCATTTTCAACAACGACTTCTAGCTTGACCTTAGGAAGAAAGTCTACCCTGTACTTTGTACCGCGATACTGTTCAGTTTGACCTCTCTGCCGTCCAAATCCCCGAACTTCAGACACGGTCATGCCAACGATACCAGCATTGACTAAAGCGATTTTAACCTCTTCGAGCTTATAGGCTCGGATAATTGCCTCGATTTTTTGCATTTTCCCAGCCCCTTACTGGGGCTTCCACTCCAATTGACTAACACCAGCATGACACATATACCACGAAAAATAAATTTTTCTGTAATAAATAATACATTTGTGATTGGTCATTGGTTCATTGCGATGTTCCTGCCTGCCTTGCTCACCAAGGATAACGGAGAATCACCCTCCCAACTCCCGACTCCCGACTCCCGACTCCCTACTCCCTCACAGGGGTAGGTTTTTAACAAAGACCTCAGGTGTGGGGTGTGGGGCGTGGGGTGTGGGGTGTGGGGGATAAGAAAGCGATGCAGCTTCGGAACAGGGGGAAACCACGGCAAAGCGCGAGTGGTTTGTTCGCGTTCGCCTTTGGCGTGGCCTACGGCCAAGCGTCGGCTACGCCGATAGTTACCGTAAGACAGGCTCGCCTTAATCAATAAGTTTTAACCCTTTTCTGCATAACCTACCAACCATAAAGGCTCAACGTAATCAGGTTTCGTCTCCGGGGGGAACCCCCCTTTGGCGGCGCTGCCTCCCCAAGACCGCGCTGCATCCCTTCTTTGTTGTTTTCCTTTTCCTTTCCTTGTGATCCGCCCCCGACCGGTCGGGGGTTGGGGGTGGGGCAGGACCCAAATGTAAAAAACCTACCCTTGTGAGCTCCCGACTCCCGACTCCCGATTCCCGACTCCCGACTCCCATTAACCCAATAATTTGTACCTCACCCAATTGATAACTGCTATCTCTTCACTGAAATCCCAGTGCTAAAGCTCCCTGGTAAAATATCAAGCTAGCTACCCAAGCCAACCCTAAGGAAAACACTAAGGAAAATAAGGTAAATTTCCAGGATTTTGCTTCATTAAATAGGGTAACAATGGTAGTTAAACAGGGAGTGTAGATTAAGCAAAAGATACAAAAACTATATCCTTGGATAAAGGTTACTGTATCAGTTATCTGCTGACTAACAGCAACGGAGTTAAGTCCATAAATTACCGCTAAAGAGCCAATGACAATTTCTTTAGCAATGAAACCAAAAATTAGGGCTAGGGTTAAATGGGGATTAATACCAATGGGATTCATGATCGGACTTAAAAATTGTCCAATTTGCCCGCCAATGGTATCCAATCCTGTCGCTCCTGGCGGTAAATTCGTGATGAACCAAACAGCAACACAG
>NZ_JAAHHU010001277.1:0-1465 GCF_010672095.1 Moorena sp. SIO3I6
CACCTTAAGAATTAAATTCCCATGGTAGTGCGCGCCTCAAAATGAGAATTGCTATACTTTGGCCACCCTACTTTAATTGGTATTTTTTTTACACCCAAGTCCCTAAGCGGATTTGAGCTTACCTTAACTTCTGAGTATTTGCTACCAAACTTTCAGCAAATTTATCGAAGCGCTCGGAAAGTTTTTTATCCAAAAGCTTGCCATCTTCACCAAAAGCTTTCCAAGCCTGACCAATTGCAATTTGCTCTGGAATCACCCAACTATGTACCCAGCGCATAATTATCCGTAGGTCATTGAGAGCGTTACTATTCGACTGACCCCCTAATACACTAATCAAACCGCTAACTTTCCCTTCGAGATGTTCAAAACTCATCAAATCTAGGGCATTTTTAAGTACACCACTCACACTACCGTGATATTCGGGTGTTGCCAGAATTAAGCCATCGGCTTGCTTGACGGTTTCTTGTAATCGGGTGACATCTGGATAGTCTGCATAGTCACTATCACCAGTGCAAAATGGTAATTGCATCTGACGCAAGTCGAGGATTTCAGTGGATGCACCATTAGCTTTAACTCGGTCTATAGCATGCTTTAGAGCCTGATAGCTATAGGATTGATGACGTAAACTACCACTAATTCCAACAATGTTCACCATCTCACTAACCTCTGTTTAACTATAGTGCTGAGTGCTGAGTGCTGAGTGCTGAGTGCTGAGTACTGATTTCTGAACGCGATCGCGTGCGCGAATGCGCATATGCTGAGTCTGCTTGACTGTCAAGGGTCAAGCAAGCTGAACGCGATCGCGTGCGCGAATGCGCATGTGCTGAGTGTTTGAGTAGAGCAAGTTGTCCTGTGTTCTCGTCAAAGCTACCAATTATCAAAGACAGAGGGTTTTACGTACTCGTTATGACTACGTTTAGTCTAGCAAGTTGGGAGCAACTTTGTCAAACTCCTTTTGTGGCAGATCGGAGTATGTCCGCCCAGGACCGCAAGCATACATTCGACCATCATGCTGTGACCGATAAGCCATAGGTGGGCTCTTACCATTAAGAATTAAATTCGCTCTTTGCGCGCGCCTATGGGCAAAGCCGACGCGGGGCGCGAACGGGCGCGCACCTGATCATTTTGTTGTTTAATCGACAGGGCATCGAGATCAGCCGGAATGGCTAACACAGGTCCTGGTCGTTGACTAGTCATTAGAGCCCCTTAGCCAACGAACTATTCAAGCTACAGCCCTTATGCCTAAAGCCATTCAACCATTAGCCAACGAACCTAACCAAATTAATGAATAAAAACAGTCTCCTGATCTAGAGTCAACCTATTACTTGAATTGGACCGGTGGTACTGGCACTAAAGAATTGCTGCACTAGAGGATTATCTGTGGTATCTATCTCCCCAACGCTGCCGGACCACTGTACTTTGCCTTTGTAGAGGAAAACAACCCGGTCAGCGGTGCGGCGAATTG
>NZ_JAAHHU010001278.1:0-1464 GCF_010672095.1 Moorena sp. SIO3I6
AATTCTTCCTCTACACCCATTGTTAGAGTTGTTAATTGGTAATAGGGATTTGATAATGGCGATGTAATTGTGGTGTTTCACAGGAGCAATAGTCTTTTCCTCAATTGATAGCAGTCGAAGTAAAGGTTAAGACACGTTTTTGTTCCCTATTCTCTGTTCCCTGTTCCCTGTTCCCTGTTCCCGATTCCCGACTCCCGATTCCCGATTCCCGATTCCCGAGTTGATATTAATCAATGCCTGAAATCGCTGAGATGAGCGAATAGTGTCAAAATCTGAGTCAGTTTTTGACATCTCTCGGTATTCTTCAGGATTGAGAGTAATGGCTTGTTGCAAGTTATCAAGGGCTAAGTCTACATTTCCTTGTAAGGCATAACAGCAAGCTTTGTGGTACTAAGCTTGCTGGTGATCGGGTTTAAGTTTCACAGCTTGGTCATAGGACTCAATCGCTGCTTCATTTTGTCCTAATTTCCGTAGGGCAATCCCCCGGTTATGCCAAGCTTGCTGGAAATCGGGTTTAATTTTCAAAGCTTGGTCAAAGGAATAAATCGCTGCTTTGTTTCGTCCTAATTTCCATAGGGCAACCCCCCGATTGTTCCAAGGATCGTGGTAATCCGGTTTAAATTTCAAAGCTTGGTCATAGGATGCAATCGCTGCTTTGTTTAGTCCTAAATCCGATAGAGCAATCCCCCGGTTATTCCAAGCTAGGTGGTAATCAGGTTTAATTTTCACAGCTTTATCAAAGGATTTAATCGCTGCTTTTTTTCGTCCTAAATCCGATAGAGCAATCCCCCGGTTATTCCAAGCTAGGTGGTAATCAGGTTTAATTTTCACAGCTTTATCAAAGGATTTAATCGCTGCTTTATTTTGTCCTAATTTCTGTAAAGCATTCCCCCGGTTGTACCAATATTGGTGGTGATACCGTTTAATTTTCACAGCTTGGTTATAGGATTTAATCGCTTCTTCATTTTTTTCTAAATCCGATAGGGCATTCCCTCGGTTGTACCAAGCTTGGTGGTAATCCGGTTTAAATTTCAAAGCTTGGTCAAAGGATTCAATCGCTGCTTCTTTTTGTCCTAACTCCGATAGAGCATTCCCCCGGTTGTACCAAGCTTGGTGGTAATCCGTTTTAATTGTCACAGCTTGGTCAAAGGAATCAATCCCTGCTTCCAAACGTCCTAATATCGATAGAGGAACTCCACGGATGTACCAAACTTGGTGATCATCCGGTTTAATTTCCAAAGCTTTGTCAAAGTTAGCGATCGCATCTTCATACTCTTGGGCAGCAACGAGTAGCATTCCTAGTTCAACTAGTAAATCGGCTTGCTCCTCAGGGGTTTGAGCCTCTAATTCCAGGCGTGCTTGAATAGCGATAATTTGTTTACTTCGTTCTTCAGGATTCAAAGACTGATTCTGAAAGTCTTCTTGTTGACACTCCTCTGATTTGCTAGGAAAGTCAAACAGACC
>NZ_JAAHHU010001279.1:0-1462 GCF_010672095.1 Moorena sp. SIO3I6
AAATGCAGATTAAGGTCGCAATACATCCAGCAGAAGAAGGTGGTTTTTGGGCAGAAGTACCCGCACTACCTGGCTGCATTACTGAGGGAGACACAATGGAAGAGGTTTTAGCAAATCTTCAAGATGCAATTGAAGGTTGGTTAGAAGTTGCCAGCAATTCCTATATTCCTGAACCCAACAGCAAAATTGTGGAAGTTACTAGAAATCAAAACACTGAAAGCCCCGCCTCTTTAGATCGGGGATGAAAGTGACCAGCGAGTTTAGTCGCCATGTCACTTTTATTTTGTCTGTACTTGAAACTTTACGCTAGATGTGTTAGCGTAATAATCTCTCGAAAGAGGTCGAGATTCGTTCGGGTAGCGTGACCTTTCGCGTAGCGTGACCGTTCGCGTAGCGTGACTGAAGGTCAAGGTCAAGGTCAATGATTATTGTTGAGATGAAGGCATACGGTAAGAGCTATCAATACTTGGCTATTGATGAAGCTATTCGGACAGTTAAATTTATTCGCAATAGCTGCATTCGTCTATGGATGGACAATAAAGGAACGGGAAAATATGACCTTAGTAAGTATAGTAAAGTATTAGCTAAGGAGTTCCCGTTTGCTAATGAATTAAACTCAACGGCTCGACAAGCTGCGGCTGAGAGGGCATGGTCATCGATTTCTCGCTTCTTTGAAAACTGTAAGAAGAAAGTATCTGGAAAGAAAGGTTTCCCCAGGTTCCATAAGCATTGCAGATCGGTCGAATACAAGCAGTCAGGATGGAAGTTATCCCCTGACAAGAAATCAATCATTTTTAGCGATAAGAAAGGGATTGGTAAGCTGAAGCTTAAAGGTACTTGGGACTTGTGGCAATTTGACAAAAAGCAAATTAAGCGAGTCCGAATAGTAAAAAGAGCTGACGGTTACTATGTCCAGTTTTGTATCTCCGTTGATATAAAAGAGCAATTAGAACCGGCTGATGCGACTGTAGGATTAGATGTAGGACTAAAAGAGTTCTATACCGATTCTAGAGGAAAAGTTGAGCCCAATCCCCGCTTTTATAGAAGAGGGGAGAAGCGAATAAAGTTTTATCAGCGCCGAGTTTCTCGGAAGAATAAAGGCTCATCCAATCGTAAGAAAGCCATCAATAGATTAGGCAGACAGCACCTTAAAATAAGTAGGCAGCGTGAAGAACATGCCAAGAGACTGGCACGTTGCGTAATCCGGTCTAACGACCTGGTCGCCTATGAAGATTTAAGAGTAAAAAACCTGGTCAAGAACCACTGTCTAGCTAAGTCTATTAATGACGCAGGTTGGTATCAATTCAGAAAATGGTTAGAGCATTTTGGAACCAAGTTTGGTAGAGTCACTGTTGCAGTGAATCCTGCTTATACAAGCCAGAATTGCTCTGAATGCGGCGAGGTGGTCAAGAAGTCACTATCAACTAGGACTCACGTCTGTAAGTGTGGTTGCAAATTAGAC
>NZ_JAAHHU010000128.1:0-16373 GCF_010672095.1 Moorena sp. SIO3I6
CTTTAGCCAAGTGACAGATGATTAAAACTAGCGATCGCGCTTCCTCCACATCCAGCTTTTTCCGTCCTCCTGAACTTTTGCGCAGGGGATTAGACTGACGCAGACGCCACAATGCTACTCGGTCTGTGATCATTGACTCTAAATTTAATTCAGCAGCAGCTTGCAGCATCTCCTCTGAACCAATACCTGCTAGAGCTTCTAGGCTAAGCAAGACTAAATCTAGCTGGGTTTTGATATTATCGAGATCGATTGAGTCTGCGGCTTGACTCAGAGGCAAATCCTCCCAAGCAGGAGGTGATTTTGGCATCTTGACAGTGGAAACCATAATTTTATTTTACTAAAGCAAATCCGGTTTACCCGTCGCTGTTACAGGTTTGGAAACAGGACTACGAAAGATTAAGGTATGTTTCCTGCTGGTAAAGCTTTGGTTGTCTGTTGTTCGCGTAGCGTGGCCTATTGGCCAAGGTTGAAGGTTATCTGGTTGTTCGCGTAGCGTGGCCTTTTGGCCAAGGTTGAAGGTTGAAGGTTGAAGGTTGAAGGTTGAAGGTTGAAGGTTGTCTGGTTGAAGGTTGTCTGGTTGAAGGTTGAAGGTTGAAGGTTGTCTGGTTGAAGGTTGTCTGGTTGAAGGTTGAAGGTTGAATGTTGTCTGGTTGAATGTTCAAAAATGCATTGTAACCTGCTAACCTGCTAACCTGCTAACCTGCTAACCGGTTAACCTGCTAACCTGCTAACCTGCTAACCTGCTAACCTGCTAACCTGCTAACCGGTTAACCTGCTAACCTGCTAACCTGCTAACCTGCTAACCTGCTAACCTACTAACCTGCTAACCTGCTAACCTGCTAACCTGCTAACCTATTTAAGGTAAGCAACGGTAACACCAGTCCCACCCTCAGATTGTTCGGCTAGCTTAAAACGCTCCACGAGAGGGTGCTGTTCCAAGAAAGCGTGGACACCTTGTCTTAATCGACCAGTTCCTTTGCCATGAATAATCCAGAGTACTCCAAACTCTATCGCCTTAGATATTGCTTGGTCGATGTCAATCTCTGCATTAGCTACCCGACTTCCTCGAATATCAATGGTATTTTTCGAGGTGCGCACAGCCGTTGCTGGCGGCGAGACTGGGGTTGGGGCTGGAGCTGGTTTTGATGTAGTTTTTACCACATTTTCGGGTTTTTGTCCATCCAACGATTCCACATCTGCCAGGGCAACGGTCATTTTCATTAAGCCAAAGCGTACCGTTAGCTCCCCATTATCGGCGGCGCTGATTATCTCGGCTGTCTGATTCAATCGGGGGATGCGAATGCGATCGCCTACTTTGGGACGGAATCCTGGTTTTGGTTTAGGAGGCGGTGCGGCTGGGATTTGACGCTGGGCAATCTCCTTAAGAGCGTTTGTGGCTTTTTGGGCATTTTGAGCGGTTTGGGAGCCTTGCTGCAACTGCCGAATCACTTGGGCAATTTCTTTCTTAGCTTGTGCGATCGCATCTTGCACAGACCGTTCCTGAGAAAGCTTCAATTCCCGTTCCCGCTCCTGCAAAAGTTTTGCCCGTTCAGAGAGTTCCTGATGGAGAGATTCAGCTTGTTGCAATAACTGATTTGCTTCTTGGGCTTTAGTTTCCTGAGTGCGCCGTTGAGCTTCTAAACCTGCAATTACCTCATTCACATCTTCCGAAGCTCCCCCCAAAAGGGTTTGAGCCTGATCCACCACCGATGGGTTTAACCCTAAGCGTCTAGCAATGCTCAAGGCATTGGAGCGACCGGGAATACCCCACAATAGACGGTAAGTGGGTGACAGGGTTTGGTCATCAAACTCCACCGAGGCATTCTCAAACCGCTCGTCTTGATATTTTAGTGCTTTGAGTTCCCCATAATGCGTAGTCGCAATGGTTAATTGTGTGGTGTTTGCTAGGTATTTCAGTAATGCGATCGCTAAAGCACTGCCTTCTGCGGGGTCAGTCCCTGCTCCTACTTCATCTAATAGTACGAGTGACGCACGAGGAGTTGTTCGCGTAGCGTGGCCTTTTGGCCAAGGTTCTTCAAGGTTGGCAGGTTGAATGTTGTCTGGTTGTTCGCGTAGCGTGGCCTTTTGGCCAAGGTTAGCAGGTTGAATGTTATCTGGTTGTTCGCGTAGCGTGGCCTTTTGGCCAAGGTTATCTGGTTGTTCGCGAAGGACTTTCAACCTACCAACCTGAAACTCTTGAGAACCTCCAACTTTCAACCTGTCAACCTGTAACTCTTCTTTTGGGGTAGTTATCGCCTCAATAATCCGACTAATCCGGCGAATGTGACCCGAGAAAGTGGATAAACTCTGTTCTATAGACTGCTCATCCCCAATATCTGCCAGAATTTGCTCAAACCAAGGGAGTTCTACTGGTTCCCTTGCTGGCACAAATAAACCGGCTTTTGCCATCAGTGCCGCTAAACCAAAAGTTTTCAACGTAACGGTTTTACCGCCAGTATTGGGACCGGTAATAGCAACTACCCGAATGTAGGACTGAATCTGGACATCAATCGGAACCACTGATGTGCCTTGTTCATGTTTTTGCTGCCAAACTAGCAGAGGATGGCGCAGTTGCCGTAGAGTAATGCTTTCATTCTGATTGCGGTCAATGAATCTAGGGGGATTGGCTTCTAACCACAGACTATACCTAGCCTTAGCGGTAGCTAAATCCAGGGTAGTTGCTACAACCAGCAACCGTTCCAAGTCTGGCTTAACTGCTGCTACTTGTTGGCTCAAGGCACGACGTACTGCTTCCGCTTCCACTTGTTCTTGCCGCCGCCGGGTCCGAAGTTGATTGCCTAAGCTAACAATAGCCTTCGGTTCCACGTATAGGGTGGCACCGGTACTAGAGGTATCGTGAACAATACCAGGAATAGAATCTTTCTGGGGAGCTTTAACCGGGAGTACAAACCGATCAGCCCGTTGAGTAATTAACTGTTGCTGTAATGCCCCCCCTTTACGCTGGACAATCCCCTGGAGGATTTCATAAATTCGGTCTCGCAATGATTTAATCTGAGTCCGAATGCCTGCCAGTTTGGGGGTTGCCCGGTCAGCTACATCGCCTCGGTCATCGATACAACGGTGAATTTCTTGTTCAAGTTCTGGGTAAGTGCGGCTGTCAGCCACCAGTTCCTTCAGAATTGGGACATCCTCTTGGTCTTCAATAAACCGCCGTAGACGCCTCACACCAGCTAAGGTTGTTGCGATCGCTAATAGTTCCTCACCAGACAAAATGCCTTGGAGCTCTGCTCTATCAAGAGATTCACCAATATCTTGAATGCCGTCAAAGGTTAGTCCTGTGTCTAAACTAGTTTCCAGTTGGTAAGCTTCTTTGGTTTGGGCTAGCAGGTCTAGGCTTTCCCGTTGAGTTGCTGGGGGGTGGAGATAACGAGCCGCAAAGGCTCCCAGCTTAGTAGCCGCAAAGGTAGCCAGGTGTTGGCACAGGCGGGACCATTCCAGTAGTTCTAAGGTTTCAGATTGAATCAAGGCTCAGAGACAAACGCATACCTCAATTGTATTATCCTATAATTCGGTTAGTAGTGGGAAAGTTAAGATTGAGCAAATTACCAATTACCAATTACGTAAGTATTCAGCAATCACCCATTAGCCGTTGGCCCACGGCTAATGGGTGACTGCTGACCGCTGATTGCTGATTGCTGATTGCTGATTGCTGATTGCACCTCAAGTAGCGTGCGCGTAGCGCTAATCGCTGATTGCTAATGGCTAATGGCTAATGGCTGATTGCTGATTGCTGATTGCTAATGGCTGATTGCTGATTGCTGATTGCTGATTGCTGATAGCTTACCTAATTACTAATTGCCCTCTGAAAAAGACACAAAAACCCCAAATTGGGATATGCTGGAAATAGTTGATGTATGCCCTACTAGATTTATCCTAAATTCTCCTTCTTCAGATGGTTTAATCGTATGGTAGGGCTTCCCTAAGGTTGTTAGCCCCACTACGAGTACTGCTTTTTGTATCCGGTAAAGTAGGAGTAGGTTTATAGGGCAGAGGAATATACTGTACCGATGGACGTCCACCTTGAGGTTGGGGGTACAAATCCATTAGTTTATAAATAGCTTTAGGTAGACCAACCGTAATAGGTAGACCCAGTTCAGAGGCTTCTTCGACAGTAATCGGACAGTCATGGGTGATTTGACCGAAAAACCTGAGGGCGCAAGCCCCTGGATTCTATCCATGGGGTTAGCCCGAACAGGAATTTATTCCCTAACAACGATACGAACTTTTGCTTCAAGATATCGACTATAATAGCAAGTAATACATTAATCCCAAGGAGGTGATTTTAAGTGTTGGTTATGGAGTTCAAGGCTGTCCTAAAAGAGCCTCAAAAGTTGGCAATAAATGAAGCCATTAGAACGGCTCGCTTTGTCCGCAATAAGGTGCTTCGTTACTGGATGGACAATCGTGGTACAGGAAAGAAGGAACTCTATCGCTATAACACTCAACTAAGAGATGAATTTAAGTTTGTCAAAGACCTCAACAGTCATGCTTGTCAAGCCTCTGTTGAGAACGTAGAGCGTGCCATTAAACGCTTCTTTGACAACTGCAAAAAGAAGGTTCCTGGGAAGAAAGGCTATCCTCGTTTCAAGAAGCATTTTAGGTCAGTCGAATATAAGCAATCTGGATGGAAGTTATCCCCAGACAAGAAGTTTATCAATTTTACTGACAAGAAGGGGATTGGGAAGGTCAAACTCAAGGGCACCTGGGACTTATGGAGATTCGACCAGAAACTGATCAAGAGGGTTCGGATTGTTCAAAGAGCCGATGGGTACTATGTCCAGTTTTGCGTTAAAGTAGATAATTCCGAGCAGTTAGAAGCTACTGGTTTTACCATTGGCTTAGACGTCGGACTAAAAGAATTCTATACAGACTCTGATGGGTACTCCGAACCTAACCCTAGATTTTATAGAAAAGGTGAAAAACGTTTAAAATTTTATCAACGTCGGGTTTCCCGAAAAAAGAAAGGCTCTGCTAACCGAAAGAAAGCAATTAATAGGCTAGGTAGGACTCATCTTAGAATAAGTAGGCAACGTAAAGAACATGCCTTGAGACTGGCACGTTGCGTAATCCGGTCTAACGACTTGGTCGCCTACGAAGATCTAAGAGTTAAGAACCTGGGTAAAAACCACTGTCTTGCCAAATCTATCAATGATGCAGGTTGGTACCAATTTCGAGAATGGTTAGAATATTTTGGCCAAAAGTTTGGCAGGATAACTGTCGCAGTAAATCCTGCTTATACAAGTCAAAACTGTTCTAATTGTGGCGAAGTGGTCAAGAAGTCGTTATCAACTAGAACCCATACCTGTAAGTGTGGGTGCCAATTAGATCGCGACCACAACGCCGCCAAAAACATCTTAACGAGAGCCTTGAGTACGGTGGGGCACACCGGAACTTATCAAAACGCTTGGGGAGATCTGTCCTCTACTCTTCCTGGTTCCGGCCTGGTTGAGCAAGATGGGTCTATGAACCAAGAATCCCCCGGTTTATAACCGTGGGGAGTGTCAAGAATTAAAGCTCTAGCAATTTGTTCTGTAGCCAGCACCAATCCCCCAGGAGTATGTAAAATAAGATCAATAGGAACATCTGGTGGAGTTAGACGGATTGCCCTGAGCACTTGTTCAGAATCTTCAATAGATATGTAGCGGGATACAGGGATGCCAAACAAGCTAATAGACTCTTGTCGGTGAATCAGTAAAATTAACCGACTTTTTCGCTTATGCTCGAATTCTTGCAAAGCTCGAAAACGTCTATATTGCATCTGACGACGTTGCCACAACGGCTGCAACGAGGAGATGATCAAAAAAATCCAGAACAGATCAAAAAAGTTAAAGCTAAAGTTCATCGCTTACTTACAGGTATCAAGTAGTTGTACCCTTTAGTTTTCCCGTGGTTAGGATGCTTTATTGCTAATTTTTAGTTTTTTTGGCTTAGTGTTGTGGGCTGATGCCTTGCTAGAGAACCTCAAACTGTTTTGAAGTCCTATCATATGTAGTGTAAGCAACATCAAAACTCCTGTGAGTTAACTTAAGTTAACTTTTGTTACAAAACGCCCATCTCAGCCATAAAAGTTAAGGGTTAACCCTGATTAGTATTTAGTGACTCAATCGAGAGTATATGCCCTTACTAATCAGTTTGGTGATTGCTGCAGTAGCGACTTACCTTTCTCTGAACACTACGGAAGAAATATTGAAAGTGGCATCATTATTAATTGTGATAATTTGCCTGTTGCTAAGCTTTGTTTTTGCCCCACTACTAATTAAAGTGTTGATTGTCGTAATTTTCCTAGTAATTCCTAAAATCCCCAGGAAATCTTAACTCTTGTGGCTGAATGCTTAAACCCACATTCCCTAGGTTGGAGAGGAGATTATAAAAACCCCTACAATAACTCGTAGGGGTGTGTGGATGATTTCTATTGATTTATTGGTTGTTACTAGATTGCTGAATCAGGTAATCTAAAATAGTTCCGATTCCCTCACTTAGCAGCACTAGTAGTACCTTGAGACTCAGTTAGTTATGATTTGGTCTAGATCCCAAAAAATCTCAGTTACCCACTAATATTCAAAATTTTCACCGGGCAAAGCAGGAGTGGTTGTTGGAGGTCGCCGAAACTGGGTTGCCTGTTCGTAAGCATAAGCGAATCCCAGTAAGGTAGGCTCACTGTAAGGCTTACCAAAGAAAGTCAGTCCTAGGGGTAATCCCTGCTGAGTAAAGCCCATTGCCACAGAAATGCCGGGAAAACCAGAAACATTGGCTAAGTACCCTGGTATGTAGGGGTCACTTGAGGCACATTGATAGGTTGGATCCTCGACATTATAGAGCGGACCGGCAGGACAAGTCATGGTGGGCCAAATAATCGCGTCGAGATTTTGGGCACTCATAATCGATAAAATTTCCTGCCGAACCCTAGGAAACTCGAAATGGAGAATATAAAGATATTCGGTATCAGCCAGTTCTGGATGCTTTAGAGATTCTTCAAACCCTCCGACGCGACCGGGATTGAGAGCCTGTTCTGAATTGACTAATGGGTTAGATAAGCTCATCGAATACATTTCCCTCAGGGTGTCAGGGAATGGAAGCTGGAGGTTTTTGAGGTAACTATCGATCTGGGGTTCAAACTCAGCCTCTGTTACCGGTGCCATGAAAGGCCAGAGGTTTTCCAATTTGGGAGAGAAATCCACCGACTCAACTGTTGCACCTAATTCCCTCAGCTTAGCAACTGCTGCATCAGTTGCAGCATCTACCTCAGGGTTCCCACCCCGAAAATCAATCGCCACCCCAATTCTTGCCCCTTTTAGGGCTTGTTTATTGAGAAACTGGGTGTAGTCCTTATATGTTTTCCCTTCACTGTCCAGGGTACGGTAATCATTGGGATCAACCCCTGCCATTACACCCAAAGCGATCGCTGCATCTGTCACGGTTCGAGCTATAGGGCCCGCACTATCAAAGGAGAGGGTTAGGGGGATGATACCATCTCGACTAACCAGTCCCTGAGTAGGTTTGATACCGACAAGACCTGCTACTGCTGCAGGGCCACGAATTGAGCCTGAAGTATCGCTTCCGGTGGCTAAAACAGCAAAATTTGCCGCAATTACAGCCCCACTGCCTCCACTCGAACCCGAAGGATCACGAGTTAATTTGTAGGGATTGCGTGTCAGTCCCCCAAGGGAACTGTAACCTAGCCTACCATAGGATTCAGCAAATTCACTCATATTTGCTTTACCAAGAATAATCGCTCCTGCCTCTCGCAACTTCTTAACAGTAAAAGCATCATCGGGGGGTAAGGAACCTTCCAGCAGCACCGATCCTCCTGTTGTGGGTAAATCGGTAGTGTCATAGTTATCTTTCAGAATGATGGGGATGCCATGTAAAGGACTTCGCGGTCCTTTCTGCTGGCGTTCTTGGTCTAACGCCCTTGCTTCTTTAAGGGCATTGTTATTGATAGAAATTAGCCCATTAATTTTCGGACCTTGATCGTCATAGGCTTCAATACGATTGAGATAAAGTTGCACTAATTGTTCGGAAGTGAGTGCATTCTTATCAAAAGCTTGGTTAATCTCTGCGATTGTTGCTTCCCTGAGACGAAAGGTCTCAGCGACTACCTCTGAGGGAAAACTACTCAGAGCGAACATGAAAAGATAAGTCAGCCCTTGTTTAGCTATTTGCCACCAGGTCAGTTTTTGTTTCATATCTATACTGAAATTGATTGATAAAGGATATCACTAATTGGGTGCATTTCATATTTGTAAAAAAAAGGGGAGTGTGGGGGAGGGTAATCGCCCTCTTTAGTGTATAAAATGTTACTTGAAATTTGTAAAATTTGATACGTCTGAGAGGACAGAGAAGTTGTGCTCACCTGAGAATCAGGCTTAGCTGTTAATGTAAAGAAATCTAAAATGTGACCGAGCAAAAGATTGCAAAAAACTTTGTTAAAAAGGCGTTGAGCCCCAGAGAGTAACAAGAGGCTTCCGCTGCAGCAAGCGTAGTCTGCTGAAGAATTTTAAACTCCTAGAAGACCCCCGAGTGGAAAGAACACGACAGCATAACTTAGTCGATATGGTCACTGTGTCCCTGTTAGCAGTATTATGTGGTGCCGATGGATGTTTGGGGATAAAGACCTACAGATTAGCGTTGCAATTGTGGTTGAAAAGGTTTTTAGAGTTGCCCCATGGAATACCGTCCCATGACACGATTGGAATAGCAATAACCTCTGGGTTGAGACTCAAATTGGCTTGAACGTGATAGGTGATGTGCTTCGGTTGGGTTCGAGCTTTGGGCTTGCCCCCTTTCTGATAGTGGGGTTTCGACACCACAGTGCCGGTCTCCAGTCGATACATTCTCGGATCGGCAATAGCCTTCTATTCCTTTTTCAGTTAATTCTTAATGTGACACTTTAAAGTGCGGAATATCTGCTTAAGGTTAATCTTTCAAGAACATTAAAAATACTATACATTTTCCCGATTTCCAAGAAACCAGTCGTTAGGCTGGATATATAGAGCAACAATTCATTCAAAAAACGCGATCGCATAAACCCATGCTATTTGACCTAGCCAACCTCCCCTACTGGATCTTTTTGGGTATGGGAGTTCTACTGTTTCTGTTAGTCATTGTTTCCGGTGGCGGAGACGATGACATTGATATAGATGCAGATGTAGATCTGGATGTGGATCTGGATGTAGATGCAGATTTCGGTACTGATACAGATACTGATGCCGATGGTGAAGGTGGTATTGAGATTCTAGGATGGCTAGGTATCGGCAAAGCCCCCCTAATTTTGCTCCTGGCAACAGACTGTAGCCTTTTGGGACTTTTCGGCTGGATGTTCAATGTCATGATTGGTGGTATTACTGGCAGTATCCCCACTGGGTTTTTAGCTGGGGTGGTATCAGTAATGTCATTGTTTCTGACCCTAGTTACCGGAGGATTCATCTCTCGACCGATAGGAAAAGTTTTCGCCTCCTTTGGAGAAGATACCAGTAGCGATCGCTTAGTTGGCTGTCACGGTACAGTTTCCTCTGCCACCCTTCCCAAGGAAAACCAAGGCAAAATCGGTCAAGTCGATGTCCTAGATCCAGCTCGTAATTTAGTTACAGTTAATGCCACCTTACCAACTTGGGCAACAGTTACTCCTAAACGGGGGAACAAAGTGTTAGTGATTGACCGACACCATCATAACTATCTCGTAGTCCTTAAAGATAGTGCTGATCAGCAAGCCTGGTTAGACAATGCTTATTAGTCAGCAAGGGCGCACAACCTGCTGTGATAACCTGCTGTGATTTATATCAGTTCCTCAAGATTATCATAAATTTTCTGATCTTCCCTGATTAGTATATAGAGCTCCATTTATCAGCAAATCTATTTAGCCATGTCAAACTCATCCATGAATACAACAACAGTGCAAACTGTTCCGGTACAGTCATCTCTAGCCCAGCTTCCTCCTGGAATTCTATTTTTCCCCGGTGTGATTGGAGGTCTGATTGTATTATTGCTATTAAGCATCTGGGCTTACACCAGAGTTTATGTCATCACCCCCAACAACGAAGCATTTTTGCGGACAGGTGGTGTCTTTATCAAAAAGAAAACGGTTATTCTCAGTGGCGGGTGTGTGGTTTTGCCAGGATTTCATGAACTTACCCGTGTCCCACTCAGAGAAATTTCTATTGATGTTGAGCGGACCGGTAACCTAGCAGTTCGGACCCAAGACTACCTGCGGGCTAATATGCGGGTAACCTTTTATGTCTGTATCAATGCCAATGAAGACGATGTAATTACTGCTGCCCAACGACTGTCTCGTGAAGGTAAAATTTCCCCCGAAGATATTAAAGAAGCTATCGAAAAACGGGCGGATGATGCCATTAGAGCAGCAGCCAAGAAAAAGAATTTGGCAGAAATTGATTCCGATAAATTAGGATTTGCTGATGAAGTGTTGAATTTGATTCAGCAAGACTTAAGAAAAGTCGGTTTAACCCTCAATAATATCGCGATTTCTGAGATAGAAGAGAGTGATACCTACGATACGAATAACTTCTTTGATGCCCAAGGAGTACGTCTGCGCACGGAAACTATTCAAAAATCAATTCAGCAAAAAACTGAAGTTGAGCTAAATACCAAAGTTGCCATTGAAGAGAAAGAACTCAACGCTGAAAAGCAATCCCTACGCATTGCCCAAGAACAAGAAGAAGCGAAACTGGCGCAAAAGCTTGAGGTTGAAGCCCTAAAAGCCCAGCGTGAGCGGGAAATAGAAGAAGCTAAAGCCACAGAAGCAGCCACAATTCAGCGGACTAAAATTTTACAGAATAAGTCTGTAGAAGAGGAAGAAATTCGCAAGCTACTAGCCTTGCAGCAAAGCCAAATTGAAGCCGATATTACCCTCGAAGAACGGAATAAAGCCCTCAAGGTAGCCCAAACTCTGCAAAAACAAGAAGCGGAATTGGCAGAAATTAATCGTCAGAAAACCTTAGAAGAGGAAAAGATTCAACAACAGCTGGCAGTCCAAGCGAAGAAAATTCAGGCAGATATTGAATTAGAAGAACGGAATAAAACCCTCAAGGTGGCACAAACCCTGCAAAAACAGGAAGCAGAAGTAGCAGAAGTTACTCGTCAGAAAACCGTCGATGCTGCCTTGCTTAATTCTCAGGTAGAATTGGCAGAAGCAGAACGAGAGTCAAAAATTGCTCAACAAGACGCTGCGATCGCAATTGCCGAAAAAGAACGCGATCGCTTCAATTCCGAAGCCGAACGAGCTCAAGCTGAAGCCGCTGTAGCCACCGCTACGGAAGTAGAAGAAGCCGAACGGCAACAACGCCTTTCTATCATTGCTGCTGAACAAGAAGCCGAACAACGGCGGATTGGTGAGCAAAACGTGATTGAAATCGATGTATTCCGCCGGTCTCGTCAAGCTGAAGCAGCCAGACAAGCAGCAGAACTAGAAGCTGAGTCGATCCGCACCCTAGCAGAAGCAAATCGGGATAAAGCCTTGGCAGAGGCAGAAGGTAAACGATCCCTGATCGAAGCCGAAAATTCCATCAGTGATGCTCAGCTAACTGCTAAAATTATCACTACCATATGGCCAGAGTTAGCCCATCAACTACCAGAAATTGCCAAAGCCTTGGCTCCCCAGCCAGGAATTTTGGGAGATACTCGGATTTACTCCTTCCCCGGTGTCAATGGCAATAATGGTAACGGAGTTAGCAGTGTAGGTGACATCAACAAACTGCTACTATCTACCAGTGGCTTATCAATGATTAATGGTTTGTTAGAGGAAGGCAAGCTAGGGGAGTTGATTAGTCAAATCCGCCAGATGATGACTCACAACAGTAGCACAATCACCAGTAACACAATCACACCAAAGGAGAAGAAAACCCCGACCACCGATATCATCCCATCACGGCCAGCAGCAACCTCAAACCTTACCGAAAAAAACCACCTTAGCCACCCAAGCATCAAGAAACCTAAATCAGGGAAAGGCTGAAGAATGCTTACGTATGAAGAATTCATAATTCATACTTCATGCTTCACAATTCATAGTTTCTTTGTATAGTTCGAGCAATCTTCGCTCCAATTTGATAACCTAGCTAAAATAATCTCGGAAGAAAAACAGCGTGGATATTCAAATTGGGCGAGGTAAGATAGCTCGCAGAGCCTACGGCATAGATGAAATTGCACTTGTTCCCGGACAGCGGACACTCGACCCCAGTTTGGCTGATACTCGCTGGCGTATTGGCGGTATTGAACGAGAAATTCCTATTATCGCCAGCGCTATGGATGGGGTGATTGATGTGTCCATGGCAGTCAAGTTATCCCAAATTGGGGCAATGGGGGTTCTCAACTTAGAAGGGATTCAAACCCGTTATGCTGACCCATCACCGATTCTAGACCGCATTGCTTCGGTGGGAAATTCTGAGTTTGTTCCCCTGATGCAGGAACTTTATAGTTCACCGATTAAGCCAGAATTGATTACCCAGCGAATTCGGGAAATCAAGGACCAAGGTGGTATTGCAGCTGTGAGTCTGACCCCTGCTGGAGCCAGTAAATATAGTCAGGTAGTGGCAGAGGCTGGTGCTGATTTAATGTTTGTTCAAGCAACAGTCGTTTCTACAGCTCACCTGTCACCAGAGTCCATCAATCCCCTGGATTTGGCACAGTTTTGTCAGGATATGCCCATGCCAGTAATTTTGGGGAATTGCGTGACCTACGACGTTGCCCTCAATTTGATGAAAGTTGGGGCAACTGCTGTCTTGGTGGGTATTGGTCCTGGTGCTGCTTGTACCTCTCGGGGTGTCTTGGGTGTCGGTGTACCTCAGGCAACAGCAGTTGCCGATTGCGCTGCTGCCCGTGACGACTACTATCAGGAAACCGGTAACTATGTCCAAGTGATTGCTGATGGCGGTTTAATTACAGGAGGTGACATTTGTAAGTGTATTGCTTGTGGTGCTGATGGGGTGATGATTGGTTCTCCTTTTGCCCGTGCCAAAGAAGCTCCCGGACAAGGATTTCATTGGGGGATGGCAACCCCTTCCAGCGTGCTACCCCGTGGGACACGAATTAAAGTCGGCAGCACTGGCACACTTGAGCAAATTCTGACTGGACCAGCCCAAATGGATGATGGCACCCACAACCTTTTGGGAGCCTTGAAAACCAGTATGGGAACCCTCGGAGCAAAAAACCTCAAGGAAATGCAACAAGTGGAAGTAGTGATTGCTCCCTCTCTGCTAACAGAAGGAAAAGTGTACCAGAAAGCTCAGCAGTTGGGTATGGGGAAATAGTATAGTGTCTAGTTGAATACTGATCATTCTTAGTTGTTCATCAATTGAAAATTGAAACTTGACCATTGACAATTCCCAAATATTATGGTAATTCATAAATTGAACAGCTTTTTTACAGGTTTCTAAAGTTCACGAACAACTGTTGTCAATAGTTAAAGCTAAATAGTTAAAGCTAAATAGTTAAAGCTAAATAGTTAAAGCGATGATTATAGATACTTATCGCGACCACCGCCAATCGTCAAAATTTTTCGACTGGCTTGGAAATTGCTGAAAAAAAATCAACGGTGACATACAATGGAAAAAGCGGAGACAAATGTTTCCGTTCACTCCTCACACCACACTCCGCCCGGACATAGTTCGGGCGGTTCCTTATTTTATATTGAAGGTTGAAAGTTGAAGGTTGAAGGTTGAAGGTTGAAGGTTGTTTGGTTGTTTGGTTGAAGGTTGAAGGTTGAAGGTTGAAGGTTGTTTGGTTGAAGGTTGTTTGGTTGTTCGCCTTTGGCGTTCGGTGTAGGGTAGGTTGAACGGCGTTGCTTAATAATGGAATGATTTTAAGAGTGTTTAGGTGCGCGCCTCCAAGGCCGGGGAACCCGGCCTTGGGTCGCACCTGTGGAATAGGCATCTTGCCGTGGAATGGGCATCTTGCGTGGAACTGGCATCTTGCCAGTTTCATGCTTATTTTGGGGCGGGCAGGATGCCCACTCTACTCCTATTCATTCAAAGACTGACGCAACGCCGGTTGAACGCGATGGACGAAGTCCCGCTTTCAGCGAACGCGTGGCCGAAAAGCCAAGGTTGAGACGATAACCTGTAACCTGTAACCTGTAACCTGTAACCTTCAAGCTGTAACCTTCAACCTGTAACCTTCAAGCTGTAACCTGTAACCTGTAACTTGTAACCGCCTCACCTGTTCCGCCCTATGGGAGTGTTAACTTTTGCCCAAGATATTTAATCGGTGTTGTGACTATGGTAAAATTTCGGAGGTACGTAGCAAAAGTATTCGCAAGGATTTCCAGGCATGTCAACAGCCGCCCCACAAGTTACAGACTCCAGCTTTCAGGCAGAGGTACTTGAGAGCGACATCCCAGTATTGGTAGATTTTTGGGCACCTTGGTGCGGTCCCTGTCGGATGGTGTCTCCGGTTGTGGATGAGATAGCACAGCAGTACGAAGGTCAGGTGAAAGTCGTTAAGCTGAACACCGACGAAAATCCTAAGGTGGCAGGTGATTATGGTATCCGCAGTATACCAACCTTGATGATTTTCAAGGGAGGCCAACGAGTAGATATGGTGGTGGGTGCAGTCCCCAAAACTACCTTGGCTAATACTCTAGAAAAGCACCTCTAATGGCAAAAGGCTTGTAGGCAAAAGGGGACATGTAAAAGATTGCTTCCAACCTCCTCAGATCCTCAGCTATTCGTCACCAATCTTAAATTGACCAACGGACATCTGCAACTTCTGGGCAACCTCGACAGTTGTTCGTAGGGATTGAGAGACTTCGCCAGAAGAATGAGAGGTTTGTCGGGAGGTGGCAGCAATTTCCTGTATTAAGTCAGTAACGTCCCGAGATGTTTTGGCTTGGGAAACTGTGGCGTTAGAAATAGATTGGACTAACTGGTCAATCTCATGGGAGACGGCAACAATTTCTTCTAGGCTCTGTTTAGCCTTGAAAACCATTTGGGTTCCATCAACCACTTGTTTTTTTCCGTCTTCCATGGCTTTGACCACCTCTTGGGTTTCCTGCTGAATGGTGTCAATCACCTGTTCAATGTCTTTGATGGCATTGGCTGACTGGGTTGCTAGTCTACCCACTTGTTCCGCAACCACTCGGAACCCTTCTCCCTCTTCTCCCGCACGGCTCGCTTCAATCCCAGCATTGACTGACAGTAAATTAGTCTGTACGGCTATTTCCTGTACCAAGCCAACTACTTTAGCAATCTCCTTAGAGGATTCCCCTAGCAGCTTTACTTTGTTTGCTGTGTTGACTACAGTCTCTCGCAAATTTACAATAGTCACAACCGTGCTATCCATAGCTTGCCCACTAGTAAGGGCAGCGTTTGAGGCGATGTGAGAAACCTCTGCTGCTTGGCGGGCATTATTTGAGACGGCTTCAATCGAGTACATCATCTGCTCAATAGAGCTTAGTGTGTGGGTAATCTTATCTGACTGAGCCATTGCTTGCTGGGCTAATTCACCCACTGCCTGTTCATCAGCAGCAACAGCAGTATTCACTTGAGTCGAGCCAAGTTTGACCTGGATTACAATTTGCCGCAAACTTTCCATCAGGGCATTAAAGAAGTCTGCCACTGTACCAATTTCCCCCTCACCCACTTCTGCCCGGACTGTGAGGTCTCCCTTGGCAGCATTTTCCACATTATACAAGAGTTCCAGGACTTGGTGCTGGAGTGCTTCTTTTTGCTGACGTTGCTCAATAGCATTTAACTCCGCCGCCCGGCGTGCTTGTTCGATTTGATCAGAGGTTGATGCTGCTTTCTTTAGCGCTAAGTCCGCGTCTACTCGTGCTTGTTGTAACTGTTCAAACAGATCAGCTTGGTTGAGGGCAAAGCCGATCTGAATCGCCAATTGTTTTAATAAATCGGCCTCTTCTGGCTGCCAGTCCCGTGGCTCAGAACACTGGTGAGCACATAATAAACCTACCAGTTCCTCCTCATCCAAAATGGGCGCAACCATATTGGCTTTGACCTGTAGCCGTTCGAGAATATCACAGTGGCAGCCCGTTAAGCTAGCTTCATAGACGTTATGGCAAACCCAGACTCGCCCACTTTTGAACCGATCCAAAGACCCTTCCCGCAATGGGTCATTGATAATTTTCCCCATGGCTTCAATCCAACCAGGTGCTACGGATTCCGCCATGATTGTTCCACTATCCCACCCTTCATTGAAGCTATAGATCAGCACCCGGTCGGTTTGCAAGATGCTGCGAACTCCATCTACTGAAGTACTTAGGATATTTTCTGATGTCACAGATTTATAAAGAAGGCTGGTAAACTCAGCCAATAACTGGGAGCGCTCCGCTATGGCTTGCTGGAGAAAAGCCTGTTGAGCGAGAGCTTCTTCCTTAGATACGATGT
>NZ_JAAHHU010001280.1:0-1461 GCF_010672095.1 Moorena sp. SIO3I6
CTCCTGCGCAAATGGGAACCAATTGCGCAGGGAATAAAAATCGTTCCCATCGGGGTCAGATAGCTTAAGTTGAGGCAATTCAACTAGTCCAATGCATCCTGATGTTTTATCAGACATTCCAGCAGTCTCCTAAACGCAAAAGCTTATTAATTTTTTCTGTTTCTTTCTAGAGAGGGAGTGCTTAGGAGCTAAACTTTCCCATAAACACTTGCCCTAAATTTGGGGACTTCATGGCCAACAAAACCCATTACGGTCTGTATTTTGACATTACAGGCCGCTATAATAAGAATATAAGCTACAATTTACAGATATCCCAGAAATTTGTCAATAGTCACTGGAACTCAGACAATTATCTGAGTACACGGAGCGCTAGTTGATGATAGAGTCCCTTAGAAAAGTAACACACTTCACAGGTTGCCCATGGACTAAGCTTCCACTGTCAGCAGGGATAAGTATATGGACAAAAATAACCATAATTTATTAATTTTTGTAAAGTTACCAAAATTCTCTCTACTTCCTCCTCCGTTCCCGTAGCGTGGCCGACAGCCTCAGTGCCTGCTCGCTATTTCAACAGTTACTTTTACTTGTGGCCGATTACTTAATTTCTAGCTCAAATTTTGGATCGAACGTAGCTAACCTTACTGGTTCACCCACAGAGTCATAAGGACTTTGTGGGTGCGATCGCTTAAAGCCTCTAGCTAAGTTGTGTTAATCGCCTTACACCATCTTCCGGGTCAAAATTTCTTCTAGCTCGCTTTCATAGAAAAATTTCGATTCACCGAAAGCAGGCTTCAAATCTCCTAACCAGGTTGCCTCAGGATCAAAACTGGCAAAGAAAGGTCGATTGCACCACTGAGGGTTACGAGCTTGTAAAAAAGACAAAACAAACACTTTCTCCCCTTGAATTTCGCTAATACCTTCAATTTTGACTTTTCCTGGTAAGGCAGACATTACCGGACCACGAGCAGTTCGCCCTAATCCCGATACTTGTTGTATGGCTTGACGATAAATTTCCCAAACCTTAACTAAAGGAATTTCAAAATAGTCTTTAGCTCCTGTTTGTCGTTCGACAAACATATAGTAGGGAATACAGCCTAAGCGTACCTGCATTTGCCACATTTTCCCCCAGGTATGGGCTCTATCATTGATGTGGCGAACAACAGGAGCTTGGGTCCGAATTTCCCCTCCCGTTGTGCGAATACGTTGGATTGCTTTTTGAGCGATTTGTGTATCTAGTTCTCGCCAGTGTTCGTAGTGAGCCATGATGGCTAGATGCTTACCCTGTTGCACTACTTTTTCAAATAAACGCAACAAATCATCAGCATCTTCATCGGTGACATATCGGTAGGGCCAATAAGAAAGTGATTTGGTTCCAATGCGAATAGTTTGAATGTGGTCAAATTCCCCTTCTAATAAAGGTTCGATATATAAAGCCAGCTGTCGTGCTTTCATGGTCATCGG
>NZ_JAAHHU010001281.1:0-1461 GCF_010672095.1 Moorena sp. SIO3I6
TTTTTGAAGTTTCCATTTTTGGAAAGCTCTTTCGTAGTCATCGCCCTGTATTTGATAAGTATTCCATGCTCTGAGTGCTATCCACAAACCCCAGAACAATAAAATATATAAAGACCAAGACAGGTAACCAACGTTAATTAGATTAATCGCCAACAAAAAACTATTAACGATTACAAATTTTCCAAAACTTTTTTTTAATTGGCTACGTCGGTAGTTATTGAATTCATGACGTTTTTGCTCTTCTTGTTGCTGGGCTAGCCATTCTCGTTCGGCTTCCAAAAGAGTGTGGATTGAAATCCCTAATTCAGAAGCAATTTCCACCAACTGTTCACGGGAAAATTCTTCAACCATTTCCTGACGTGCCAGGGCTAGATTGAGGATTTGCTGGATATCTTGTTGGTTGTAAGAGTGGGTGATTTTGGTTTCAAAGACGGACATCGTTTAGTCAGTTTAACTAGTAGGGAAGGGGGGTAGTGCTTAAAGAAGATGTTGCTCTAAACACGCTTGAGCGGTGCTTAATTTTATTATGCCGATGGAAACACAGAGGGGTCAAACCACCTGCATTCCTAAAACCGCACTAAGCGTGGACGGATTTTACGGCATTTTAGCAATCGGCAAATCTTTTACATTTCGTTACGATAGAACCATGAAAGACGAAACTACTATCGAGTTGCTTGAAGGTAAGTTAATTGTTCATTGCTCTTGGTTGATTGTTGATTGGCAAAAGCGATAAACCCTTTACTGCCAAGGATAACTGGCAATGGTATCATAGTTTATTTTTCATGAACTATGAATCATGAACTGTTAACCATGAACCATAACCTATCTACTACCTTATAAGCCAACTTGGTATAAAAAAACGTCTTAGGAGAGTTTGAGGTAGTCTGCATGAACGGCAGTATTCGTGTTGGGAATTTATTTGGCATTCCCTTTTATGTGAATCCAAGCTGGTTTCTAATCTTAGCTTTAGTTACCTTTGATTTCGGAGGTGACTTAGCAAATTTTTCAGGATTGAGCGGTGTTTTGCCATGGTTTTTAGGATTTGTTACGGCACTTTTGTTATTTGCCTCTGTCTTAGCTCATGAACTAGGACACAGCTTTGTAGCGATCCAGCAGGGAATTGAGGTTAAATCTATCACTCTCTTCCTATTTGGTGGTCTAGCTAGCCTGGAGAAAGAATCAAAAAGTCCACTAGAGGCGTTCTTAGTTGCGATTGCTGGTCCAGCTGTTAGTTTGCTACTATTTGCTCTACTAACTGCCGTTCAGGCTAATGCTAATCTAGCTAGTTCATTGGCATCAATTGTTGGACTCCTCGCCTCCATCAACTTGGCTTTAGCATTGTTTAACTTAATTCCTGGCTTACCACTAGATGGGGGTAACATCCTGAAGGCACTGGTTTGGCAAGTTACGGACAACCCACACAAAGGTGTGTTATTTGCTAGCCGTGTTGGTCAGTTCTTT
>NZ_JAAHHU010001282.1:0-1460 GCF_010672095.1 Moorena sp. SIO3I6
TAAGACTCCAGGGAGCCTGCGGGTCTTGCCCTAGCTCTACCATGACCCTGAGAATGGGGATTGAGCGCCGCTTAAGGGAATTTATCCCTGAAATCGCTGAAGTGGAGCAAGTAATCTAAGCGGAATACTCAGTTAATTACTGCGGAGTGCTGAGTTTTTAGGCGATTATACTTGCTCTGATCTCGATGGGAAACAGTAGGGGCACGCTCAGATCGTGTCCCTACAAAATATCTGTCTTTCAAACCATTGCTAACCGCTATAACATTTCCATTGTATTTGTTAATATAATCCCTGAGGGAAAGCCTTACATCGAAAAGGAAAAAGGCAAGATATAATAAAGTATATAGGGAAGTATATAGGGATTTTGGGTAATTTCAAATCACTGTAATTATTTTTAACAATTAATTTTAAAATCCTATAGGAGGTATTACTAATTGCTAATCAATTTAAGAAATTAACAAACTAATAAATTAAACTAATAAATTATCCCAGAGAAGAGAGTGAAAGCCTTTTACCAGTACTAAGCAATTCTGTGAAGGTTGGAGCCGATAATGGAGGACTGAAGCAATAACCCTGAATTTCATCACACTTATGACCACACAGGAAAGCCAGTTGGCTAGCTGTCTCGACCCCTTCCGCCACCACCTTCAACTTGAGACTGTGAGCCATTTGCAAAATCGCAGTCGTAATGGCTTCGTTTTTGACATCCTCTGTAAGTTGGCAAACGAAAGAACGGTCAATTTTTAACACATCAAAGGGAAATAGTCTCAGATAGCTCAGAGAAGAGTAACCGGTTCCAAAATCATCAATGGAGATCTGAATACCAAAGGACTTTAACCGTTTTAAGGTAGCGATCGCATGGTCTGGATTCTCCATCAGGGTACTTTCGGTTAATTCCAATTGCAAATATCTCGCTTCAAGTTCGGTTTCTTCAAGAATTGCTACGATGGAGTCACTGAGATTGGGTTGATTAAACTGATGTCCCGATAAATTTACAGCGATTTGTACTGGGGACAAGCCTTGAGTTTGCCAGAGTTTGGCTTGGGTACAGGCTTTTCGGAGTACCCACTCTCCTAGAGGCACAATCAAACCAGTTTTCTCGGCTAGGGGAATGAATTTAGTTGGAGAGATTGCTCCCAATTCTGGATGATACCAACGGATTAAGGCTTCTGCCCCCTCGATTTCTCCAGTGCTGAGATTTACTTTGGGCTGATAGTAAACTTGAAGTTCATCCTTTTGCAATGCTTGGCGCAATTGTAATTCTAGCCATAGGGCTTGTTGGGATTTGTCACCAATCGAGGCAATATAAAATTCGTAAGCCTTCTGTCCTTTTTGTCCAGCATTTTCTCTGGCTCCGTTGGCATGGGTGATCAGGGTATTTAGATCAAGACCATCCCTACCAAAGCAGGCAATGCCGATTCTAGGGGTCAGGACAATCTCATATTCTTCTATAGTAAAGG
>NZ_JAAHHU010001283.1:0-1459 GCF_010672095.1 Moorena sp. SIO3I6
CTATGGCAGGCAAGATATCCTAGAGTTATTCCGGTTAATTGATTGGCTAATTAGTTTACCCGATAGCTGGCAAACCGGCTTTACAGAAGAAATTAGACGTTATGAAGAGGAGAGTAGTATGCGTTACATTACTAGTTTTGAACGCCTTGCTCGTCAAGAGGGGATTGAAATCGGCCTTTTGGAAAAGGGTCGAGAATGGCTCCTGGAAGTACTTCGGATTCGTTTTGAAGATGTGCCTAGGGAGTTGGTGGAAACAATCAACCAAATTAAGGAGGACTCGATGTTGACAATGTTGCACAGACAGGCAATTACCATTGCTTCTGTAGAGGAGTTTATGGTTGTGGTTAATCAGCAGCTAGCTTCTGGTGAACAAAGTTCTGAGGAAAGTGGGACATGAAAATTTCCTAAATTATTGGGATGGTGAATGAAGAATTAATAATTTAGAATTTAGAATTTAGAATTGGATTTTTTTTCATTTTTCATTTTTCATTCTTCATTCTTCATTCTTCATTCTTCATTCTTCATTCTTCATTCTTCATTCTTTGTAAGCAATCAGATTAAGAAATTTTCTGTAATACTGATATCATTCCAAACCAACTTAATGCTAAAATATTCTCCTGCTTCGCCACTCACTTGCAACTTAAGATTTTCTGTCTCTCTGGCTTGGACTTGAATCACCACAATTCCTTCTTCATCTAGCACCATAATTTGTAAACCTTTGGGGAGAAGGTCTTGACCACCAGCGGGATACAGGTCAATGGATAGATTCATTTTGGGTGATTCTGTCCGATGTAGCTCCACTAATAAAGCTACTTGCTGATCACCCCAGCCGATCTCAGTACCGAGTAGCTTACCTCTTTTAACTCCTGCTGTAGTATGGAATTTGGTACTAGCTTCTTGATGCAGTCGCTCATGGGGGTTTCCCCCAAGACCGCGCTGCATCGCTTGGTGAAAGGAGTCACTTCTAAAACTGAAATTTCGCTCTGGGTATTGCTCTAAGATAGTCTCCACGTTGTCCCAACCCGGATCAAAACAATCCTCTAACCACCGCTTTAGTTGTACCACTCTTTCACTAGATGTTTCACTCGGTTTTAGTCGCTGTGGTGGGCTGGGGTCTAATTTAAAACTGTCTAATCTAAAACTATCCTTAGGAAATAGGGAAGGAGAAATGGGAAATGGGGAATGGGGCGCAGTATACCCTGCATCCCCTTGCCTTCCGGAACCTCTGCGAATAACGGGAACTGCTTGGTGGGTTTGTCCTGCTGGAATAATGGTGTGTAACATTAATAAGTTACTCCAATACACTCTGCAATTGTCATCATAATGGCCAGACAATCGCAAAATATCTCAGTTTTTGTCTCAGTTGTCTCAGTTTTGAATTATAGAAATTCTACGACTTTTGAGGTACAAATGTCTGGGTTTTAGGGAGCAGGGAGCAGGGAGCAGGGAGCAGGGAGCA
>NZ_JAAHHU010001284.1:0-1457 GCF_010672095.1 Moorena sp. SIO3I6
GACTTTTTTCGTGGTATATTGGAACAGTGTTCCTCTGTCAGAGTCCATAATGTCGGGCAAGATGTATTAACTACGTTAGGGATGCCGATGGATTTTAATTTTTGCTCGGTATAGCTATCTCTAACCGAGTGGAGATAGGTATTACTGAGCAGCACTTTATACAAAACTCTTGTATAAAAATTAGGCTTTTTTTGATATTTCCACCAGCCCACACCCAACAAAATAATGTCATTAATAAATAGGGAATCCCACAGATTAACTTTCCATTGCTTATAGGAATTCATCTTCGATGATAAAAGATTTGTGCCCCCAATAATTTTGATGTCACTCATCCTCATGTATTTATAAGAGTTACTGGAAATTTGATCTTGAGTTTGAATCCGAATTAATAGGGGTTCATCAAAGGTTGTATCTATAATGTTATCGACAGAGTCAATAATAATCTGATCGCCTAAGTTAGAGCTGCAAATCGATGGATCTAAAAGGGAAATGACTTTCATAGTTTTTTAAGAAAATCTGAAAATGCTTAATAATTTAGTGAATTTAGAGCGTTTAATAAAATTTTGAAAATAATTGTGGTCATAATCTCTATCGACAGCTGTAAATTGGTTATAATTTATCGGAAAATCAAGACTTATGGTTTTCAGTTGTGCTAGTTGGCTAGTTGCTGATACGGTATGGGTTGCCCCTTCACCAAAACCAATATTTGAAATCAGGTTAACAGCAGGAACAATTGATAAGCCAGACTGTGAAAGTCTGGCAAAACTCCATCGGTAATCCCAAGCATCATACTTACCGTTTAGTGTAGAATCAAACGATTTTTTACGGGCTTGGTAATGCTCGTTATTTGCCAACACATCCCTGATCCGATTTTTGATATCAGGATTTGACCAAAGACTCATAGTGATATCATAATAATTCCATGCCCTTCGCCAAGAAGCCCAACCCCAAATTCCACCATAATAGGAGAAATGATAACTCTGACGATCAGACTTCCATTTACCTAGAAAGTTAGTCCCACTAACCATCATGACTCGCTCATCGTCTCGATATCGCTCTAACAGATTTTCACAAAATGGGAAAAAATCGGGATGGGGGAGACAATCATCTTCAAGAATAATTGCTTCTTCAACGGTGTTAAAAACCCAGTCTATTCCACTTGACACTCGCTGACAGCAGCCCAGATTTACATCAGAGTAGTTTTCCAAAACCTCACAATCCCAATCGACGCGCTCAATAATTGCACGAGCTGCAGCACACTTTTCTGCTTCACCTGGTCGATCCGCACGGGGTCCATCAGCAATCACAAAAAGTTTGGGAGGTTTGGCTTCGCGAATTACTTCAAATACTCTCTCAGTAGTATCTGGTCGTTTGAAGATTATGAAGGCAACTGGAGTTTTCATCTTTATCTACATAATTAATATAAAAACTAGTATTTTTGAATAACGACTTGCTAA
>NZ_JAAHHU010001285.1:0-1457 GCF_010672095.1 Moorena sp. SIO3I6
TAATCCCAATTGCCTTAATAGCTGTCCCACTGGGCTATTTCTACCTAGTAACAACAGTAATAAGAAGCCAACTACTGTAGGCGGTAGCACTATCGGAAGGGTTAAGATACTATCAATAATTCCTTTACCTTTCCCTTGATAGCTAAACATCCAACCCGCTACTGTAATTCCCAGAAAGAAAGCAAAGATAGTAGCCAAGCCAGCAGTCTTTAGGGAAATCCATAAAGGAGATAAATCTTCCATTACATTATAATAGTTATCAAGTGGGTGAGTTACAAAGTATTGGGTTTTAGGGAGCAGGGAGCAGGGAGCAGGGAGTAGCCACTGCATCGCTTTTATTCTAATTCGTGCTCTGTTGACAACAACGATATAGCAGTTTTTATATTAATCAGATACACAATATTTTTTCTATGTTCCCTGTTCCCTGTTCCCTGTTCCCTATTCCCTACTCCCTACTCCCTACTCCCTACTCCCTTATCCGCCATAGTAAACCCATACCTCAAAAATACAGTTTTAGCTGACTCACCACTCAGAAACTGTACAAACTGGTTAGCATGATCAGGGTTTTTAGACTCCTTTAATACTGCTACTGGGTAGATAATCCGGGAGTAAGACTCTGGCGGAGCAGTAGCAACTCGTTTAACTTGGTTTGATACATTAGCATCTGTTGCATACACCAATCCAGCATCCACATTACCTGTTTCCACATAGAATAGAACTTGGCGAACATCTTTAGCAAAAACTAACTTCGGTTTGAGCTGGTCAAACAAGTTAAGAGTAGATAGAACTTCCTTAGCATAGTGTCCAGCTGGTACACTTTCCGGGTCTCCCATTGCTATTTTACTGATTTTATCAGACCTTAAGTCCTTAAAATTAGAGATACCAGTCTCGTCTTTCGGAGTAATTAAAACTACCTGATTATTAATAATACTTTGCCTTGTCCCTTCTAGTAAAAGCCCCTTAGATTCCAGAGCATTCATTTGTTTCGGAGCTGCTGAAATAAAAACATCCACTGGCGCGCCCTGTTCGATTTGTTGCTGCAACGAACCAGAGGAAGCAAAGTTATAAATAATAGTAACATCTGGTGTTTCCTTAGTGTAGAGTACTTTGATAGCTTTCATCGCATCTTGTAAGCTAGCAGCAACTGAGACAGTTAGACTGACCACTTCTGGCTGTTGATTGTTAAAGGTAAGAACATTGCAAGCTACCAAAACTAAGGATAGACTTAAGCACAGAAACCATGATTTAATTAGGGATTTAACCATATCTAATTTTTAGTTTAGATGTGAAACTATGATTGATAAAAAAAGGGAACAGGGAACAGGGAACAGGGAAGAGTAGTAAAGAGCTCTGAATAGTTTTTGATGTTATGATAAATCACCAAGATTGTTCATGATATATTTTTAAATTATATAGCGCTTCCTATTCAGCGTGATATACATTTAAATTTTATTCCA
>NZ_JAAHHU010001286.1:0-1457 GCF_010672095.1 Moorena sp. SIO3I6
AGCATATGTTTGGCTTGCTTGGCTTCTTCAATGGGGGAGAATTCCCGGATGCGCAGGGTAATGCGATCGCCTCCAACACTATCCTTTAACTGAGATGGTGTCCCCTCAGCTATGATCAACCCTTTGTCAATAATTGCCACTTGGTCAGCTAATGCATCTATTTCTTCGAGGTAGTGGCTGGTGATTAGTAATGTGGTTCCTGACTCCCGCAGCTTTTGCAACAGTTCCCAAACCACGAATCTGCTCTCAATGTCAAGACCTACGGTGGGTTCGTCTAGTACTAAAACATCGGGTTGGTGGAGTAAGCCAGCAGCTAAGTCCAGCCGCCGACGCAGACCACCGGAGTAAACGCCAGTTTTTTTATGGGCATACTCCTTGAGCTGCAAAATGTCAAGGAGTTTATTGATGCGTTTTTTGGCAACTGGTTTGGGAATATGATAGAGGTCGGCTTGCAATTGGAGTAGTTCTTGACCAGTGAGTACCTTATCTAGGGCAACTTCTTGGGCTACATAGCCTAGGCGGCGGCGTGCTGCCCTAGGATTGTGTAGTACTGAAATGCCAGATACCTCAATTTTTCCAGCGTCCGGTGCGGTGAGCGTGCATAGGCAACGAATGGTGGTGGTTTTACCGGCACCATTAGGACCGAGTAAGCCAAAAATTTGACCCGGTTCGACTTGTAAGGAGATGTCTTTGACGGCGTGGACATCTCCATAGCGTTTTTGGAGGTTCTGGATTAATACAGCGGCAGCCATAAACTTTCCCTATGCCGGTCAGGGATACACAAATCTCAACAATTTTTATTGTAGCCGGTTGCCCTGGTTAGGGGTACAATCTAATGTTTTTAGGCAAAACTGCTGAGGAGTGATGGGATATATAGCCCAGCCCCTGGAGCGATCGCGAAGGGTTACCATTCGCGTAGCGTGGCCTAAAGGCCAAGGTCAATCGCATTCTTGGTCGCCCCAGAAAGTACTGATCTTACTTCCCAATACAGAAACGGCTGAAAATGCGGTCAAGCACTGATTCGGTTACTTCCTCTCCTGTAATTTCTCCCAAGGCTTGAATTGCTCCACGCAAATCTATCGTCCAAAAATCTAAAGGTAACTCTTGGGCAATAGTTTCTTGCACTTGCTCAAGAGACATTTTCGCCCGTGTCAAGGCAGCAGCTTGTCGTTGGTTAATGGCTAAATCTAAATCAGCGGCTTGCAGGTTACCACGATTTACTGCGTCAAGAATTGCTTTCTCCAGAGCATCAATCCCTTGATTGTAGGCAGCAGCTGTCTTCACTACCTGCTCTATAGTATTAGGATAGCATACGGTAGATTCACTCTTATCACTGGCTAGGTCAGTTTTGTTAATCACTAGAATTACCGGACGTTCTTGCACCTGTTGGTAAATTTCCTGGTCTCCTGCACTCCAGCCAGTGGTTGCTTCAATCACCAGTAATACCAAGTCAGCCG
>NZ_JAAHHU010001287.1:0-1455 GCF_010672095.1 Moorena sp. SIO3I6
TTTTTTATCGGAGAGTAGCTTGAACAATTTTTTCTAATTCTTATTCTGTTTTATGTAAGAGTTTTTCTCGTTTTTGAGCCCTTGACTCAGCAGTTATTGGATTGCGACAAGCGATTAATCTTTCCCCCGGATAATCTACGGATTCCACTTCCACTAAATTTTGTTCATCAAACAGTCCCAGTTGAATCACTTCTTGGTCAGCCAAGAGTTTGATTTGAGCAGCAGTTAAGGCTGTAATCCAATCGAGATCCTCTCTTGTCGAGAACTCTTGGTTGATACGGGTTTGAGTAATCATGCCTCTATCTCCAACCCAGATGATTCTGGAGAGTCCAAAGCGATCACGGACTTTCTCGATTTGTAAGGCCATTGTGGTAGTGTCGGATGTATTTCCCTCAAAAACTTCCACAGCAATGGGACATCCTTCTCGATTACACAGCAAGCCAAATACTATTTGTTGTTTTCCCCTTTTTTTGTCTCGACTATAACCGTAGCTTGCTCTTAGACAGGTTTTTCCCTGTGGCCTACGGCCTCCGCTACGCGAACAAAATAGGTGGAACTGACATCATACAGAACTAATGCACCCTCTTCTAAATGCTTTTTCGCCAGTTCATTTTCAATTCTTGTTTGTCTAGCTATCAGCCAATAAGCGGCTTCATATAAGTCATCTTCATCTGTTGATTCGTTCTCCGAGTAGATGGCTCAAAGATGAACCACAAGTTTCCTGATTTAATCCTCTAGCCGTTGCCAATTTTGAACAGGGGTCAATTATTCGGGCAACTATCATGGCGATGATAACTGCCCGATTTTTTGAAGCAAAACCCATCTATTAGTTCTGGAACTCCTAATTTGTTCAGAGTGCCTAGAACCCCGGAAATATGGCCATGAGGTAAGCTTCTTTTTATCTGAAAAGCCTCCCCATAATTTTCAACGGCCACTCCTCCTTTGAGTACAATGCGTAAATTTTCGATGACATCATCAGGTAATTTAGACAGAGAACGCTAGGGTGCGTTTACGAACTTTATTTCCTTCTCGGTATGATTCCCTGAGAAGGACAGCAGGTGGTGAGTTTCGATTGGGAACTCGTTCTATATACATGACTACATTATCGCCAAAGTTACCCAACCTTGAATCTTAAGAAAATTGGAAAATTACATGGGCACACAAAGAGTATGCTAAATAAAGCTTATCCCTTATGGGGATAGCCTTTCCGTGCTCTAGTAGTACAAAAGTACAGGGGAACTTCAGTTAAAATCAACTCCATTGGAGTTTAGATACTATTTGGAATGAAGATCAATGTCAGATCCTTTCCTTTCATAGTCCTCGGAATTTTGCTCTACAAGGAGCGGATCGCACTTAATGCTCTTAATCAGGAGAAAACCTTCAATAGCAGTCAACACCTTAAAAGCAAACAGGCTGTTATGAACCATGATTATATGATGACTGTTATCAGTTCCA
>NZ_JAAHHU010001288.1:0-1455 GCF_010672095.1 Moorena sp. SIO3I6
TGTTTTCGTTGTGAATGGTAGAAGTGCAGTAGTTGTTTGTTTATACTTTCTCCTAGCAAAAGGAAGCTATGTTTTTTGAACACTGATTGTAGCGTTTATCGCAGTTATGAGGTACACATTATTTTTTCCTTCTTCCCTGCTCCCTGCTCCCTGCTCCCTGCTCCCTGCTCCCTGCTCCCTTCATCAAAGTGTTAATTTAGCATAACAAGTACGGAAGAGCCAACATTACTAAAGCAAACATCATGCTAGTCTTAAAATCTTGCGCCCTAATCTTATTCACAACTTGTTTGATAAGTTTTACTTGGGCAGGCGTTGCTTTATTTACTCGGCCTAGCGGCACTCCAAATGGTTTGAGGATTCTGTTTTTTTTATGGACACTATTAATAGTTCTACAGGTCAGTATGATCGTTCTGACTGAAGAAAGTAATTTAATCCTAGGGTTAATGGGACTGAGCATCTATATCAGCTCACTAGTTTTGTTTTGGTGGGCAGTTAAAACAACTAAGGAAAAGCCTTTGTCTATTTGCTATTCCGATGATTTACCAAACCACATCATTACCACTGGCCCCTATAAATTCATTCGTAATCCCTTTTACACATCCTACCTGCTTTCTGTGCTAGCTGGTGTTTTTGTTAGTAATCAACTCTGGCTAATACTAACAGTAGTAGTAATGTTTGTTCTCTACTATCAAGTTGCTCGCCAAGAAGAAGCTAAATTTTTAACTAGTAGTTTTGCGGCTGACTATAAAGTGTATAAGGAAAACACAGGAATGTTTTTACCTTATACCAATCGGATTTGGTATGATAGCTGATAGCGGATATAGCTGTTTTCAATGTGGTGAGGTACAGAGTTTCTGGTTTTCGGAAACAGGGAACAGGATCCCGATTCCCGATTCCCGATTCCCTACTCCCTACTCCCTACTCCCGATTCCCGATTCCCGATTCCCGATTCCCTATTCCCTCTATTCAAAATGGCCACAACCGTTGCAGCAATCGCCAAATTTTAACCACTAGCTCTTCTATCCAAAGCATGGTGATGTCTAACCACTCCAACACTCGTTCTAAAGGATGTTTAACATATCCTTCTGGAGTTGCTTTAGTGTCAATGCAGTCTTGATTGGGCTCTACATCACTATGGTTTCTAGAGTTAGCGATCGCGCCATTTTCTCCTCCCTTGACTCCTTTAACCTTGTTGCTACCAGAATTAACAACTGCTAGAGGTTGATGTTTAGATTTTTTGGGAGTATTTTTTCCTAAATTAGACTGAATTTGCGATAGGTCTGGTGATTTTTCAGTCCTGGAATTTTTAGTCTGGGTGATGGATGGTTTGGGTTGAACGTTTGAGGATTTATTTCTTGAGATAATCAGCTTACCTGGAGCCTTTAGTAAGTTCAGGTATCGCTTAAAGAGGGTCCAAATAGACTTTTCTGACTTCACAGGAATTTTGCTGTTGAA
>NZ_JAAHHU010001289.1:0-1455 GCF_010672095.1 Moorena sp. SIO3I6
CAGCGTCCTACTTTTAGTAATTCCGGTGAACCCATTAATCTTACTCGCAGGTGGACAGCAGTAACAAAACAGTCGGCTGCCTCAGGAAAAAGTATCTGTCCTTATAAGGGTTTGGCTTATTTTGATTGTACGGAAGAAGATGCCAGATATTTCTACGGTCGTACCGCTTTAACAGATCAATTGTTGGAAAAGGTGCGTGTTGGTAAATTTCTCGCTGTCTTGGGATCGTCTGGTAGTGGGAAGTCTAGTGTAGTTAGGGCAGGATTATTGTATCAGTTACAACTGGGACGGAGGTTATCTGGTAGTGAAAGTTGGCAGATAAAAATCCTTCAGCCTGGTGAACATCCCCTCAATTCCTTAGCACTAAGCTTTTTAGATTCTGAATTATCTGATATCGCACGGGGGACTCAATTCGCTCAAGCCAAGGGTTTGATTAAAAAGGGTTCTGAAGGGTTGACAGAATTAATTTCTGTGATGAATACCCAGCGGCTAATACTGGTAGTTGATCAGTTTGAAGAAGCCTTTACCTTGTGTGAGGATAGCTCAGAAAGACAGCAGTTTTTTGAATGCTTATTAGGAGCTTTACCTAAAACCGAGAATAAACTCTGCTTAGTATTGACGATGCGAGCAGACTTTTTTGGTAAATGTCTTGAACAGGACTATAGCGGATTGGCACAGCAGATTCAACAAAATTTGGTGACAGTTACGCCAATGTCACCAAAGCAGTTGAAACAGGTAATTGTAGAACCTGCAAAGCGACTGGAAGTAGAGGTTGAGCCAGAACTAGTGAAACAAATGTTAACAGATGTGGCCAATGCTCCAGGGAGTTTGCCTTTGTTGCAGTACACACTGATGGAAATATGGAAACAGAGCAACGATAACTGTTTGCGACTCAATACTTATGCCAAACTTAGTGGCGTAATGGGGACACTGAGTCAACACGCTACAGTAGTATATGAGTCTTTTTCTGAGGAGCATAAGGCAACCACCCAGCATATATTTCTGGCGTTGACTCAATTAGGAGAAGGCACAGAAGACACTCGCAGACGAACCCTAAAGCAGGATTTGGTAAATAAGCACCATTCACAAGAACAAATTGACTCTGTGGTTCAGAAGTTAGCTAATAAAAAACTAGTTGTTACAAGTGAACTGATAATGAAGGGTGGTACATCTGAGAGAGTAGTGATGGTAGATGTTGCTCATGAAGCTCTGATTCGTCACTGGCAGCTATTGAGACGATGGATTAATGAAAATCGAGATCAACTAAGACAAAAGCGCAAAATCGAAGTGGCGGCAGAAGAATGGCGAAATAAAGGAAAGTCAAAGGTCAAAAGGAATATGCTCGACTAGCATATCCCATCTCAACATTGTTTCACCAGTTAGAGACCAGACGAGCCGATCAAAATGTTTAGCATAGTGGCAACCAAGTTCGTTTTCATGTCGCCAGGGATCGCG
>NZ_JAAHHU010000129.1:0-16134 GCF_010672095.1 Moorena sp. SIO3I6
ATAAGGAAAAGATTCATAGTGACTTCACGCAAAACTATGAACTTGCCCTCAAAGCTGTAGAAGAAAAATATAAAGCAGAACTAAAAGCTAGAGATGACCAGATAGTAATTTATCGTGAGCAAAGCGCTGACTTAAAAGAAATTATTAAAATACAGGCTAGTAGACCTATTAAGTTTGAGGCAAAAGCTATGGTAGAAAGTGAATCTAAAGGAGATACCTTCACTGGAGCATTTGGTATCGGTAAAGTAACTGGTGGGGATAAAGTAACTGGTGGGGATGTTAAAGCAGAGAATTTCAATATGAATTTTAATGAAGCTGAACAAACCCAAAGCTTAGCCGAAGCAGCAGCTGAAATTCAGCAACTCCTAAACCAACTATCCCAGAGTAATCCCACTACAACCAACAAAGAGAAGATGATAGTTGTAGGTGAAGTTATTGATCAAATTGACAATAACCCAACCCTAAAAGCCAAGGTAATCAATGCCCTAAAAGCAGGAGGAGTAGAAGCCTTCAAAGAAGCCATAGACCATCCTTTAGTTAACATTTTGATGGCTACCATTGAGGGATGGAGAGAGGTTTAGGCGTAAGCTATCAGTTATCAGCTATCAGCTATTAGCTATTAGCTATTAGCTAATAGCTAATGGGCTACGCCCACGCTACTTGAGGTGCCAAAGGCCAAGGGCTGACCGCTGACCGCTGACCGCTGACCGCTGACCGCTGATAGCTGACCACTGACCGCTGACCGCTGACCGCTGACCGCTGACCGCTGACCGCTTACAATAGGCTTATCAGCTCAAGTAACAATTTTCCAATGGTTCAGCAGCTAACTCCCACCACCGATGACATTTTTTATCCCGAAAGTGACGGTAAGCCCTTGGCGGACAATACCCTTCAATTTGAACTAATTACCACCATTAAGTTTGGCCTAGAAGTTCGATTCAAAGATGACCCCAATGTGTTTATCGCCGGGGATTTGTTGTGGTATCCAGTACAAGGACAACCAAAAATCAACCAAGCCCCCGATGTCATGGTAGTTATCGGTAGACCAAAAGGGCATCGGCCTTCTTACAAAACCTGGGTTGAAGATAACCTTAATCCCCAGGTGACCTTTGAAATAGCCTCACACACAAACACTATCAAAGAATTAGAAGAGGATAAACTCAAGTTTTACCAGACCCATGGAGTAGAAGAGTACTATCTTTTTGACCCAAATCGAACAAAACTAAAAGGCTGGTTGCGTTCATCAGAAACCTTAGAACCCATCCCCCAGATGCTTGGTTGGGTTAGTCCCCGTTTAGGAATTACCTTTGACTTAGTAGACTCGGAATTGGTACTGTATTCTCCTAAGGTCGAGCGCTTTGCTATAGCAGTCGAAGTATAGATTAGGACGTTAACTGAACAGCTAAATCAACTCTCTATCTAAAATCTTCGATAGTACCTTTTGATTTTATAACCCGATTTTTAATCGGAAACCAATAATGTTATATTTTCTTTAAATCAGGATAATAGGGGGGCAAATAGTGAATTTCACAATCCGCTGCTTCAACTAATTATCTAATTCTTTATCCTCTCTTGGTGCGCGTTCCATAGGCGAATAAACCTCGCGCCTTGTCGCACCTCTGGATTTAATTCAGGAATCAATTTATCTTTAAGCCATGTCTCAAATACTGAAGGATTACAAGAACCATCAAAAGTCAGTGGCGCTATCAGTTTTCCTTCAACCAAACCACTCATAATCCTGACTCTTACACTTCTTTTTACTGATTTTAAGTCATAAAATCTTTTTCCTTTTATTGATGCAGTCCCTCATGGAGGAAACCCCCGTCATGCCACTGCATCGCTCTCATTCCATCCATAACCATAGTCTTCACGATTATCCATTCCTGATTCATCTATATAAACTAACTGTTCCAGCTTCTTTTGACTAACTTTTTATCGAAACGCTTTTTTTCTTCATCTCTTTATCGATAACCGTAAGTTTTTTTTTCGGGTATAACCAATTTTTTTAAAGCCTTTACCTATAGTCCTATCACTAATCTTTTATGACCACGCTTCTGCCATTTTATTCTGAGTTAAGCTACCATGAGCACGGGACAAATTACCGAAATTTATCCAAATCAGCTATTTTAGAAATATATCCCTTTTGATAACCCTCTTTTGCCCTATAATCTCTTGTTTACTTTCTCTTTTTTAACCAGAGGTCAATTGTATTTCGGCTAATTTTGAAGAGATGACTAGCTTCAGTTTTTCCCATGCCATCGTCAATAGCGCCCATGACTTTTGTTCTTAAATCGTAACTGTAAGGAACTGGCATTTAATTAATTGATTAACAATACTTTACTTTCTGACTAGTATGTCCTAAGATTTGCTTCGACTGCTATAAATGCTGCTAAAACTCGTTACCAACAACAGATTTACCGGCATTCTTTGGAGATGATCAAATATCAGACTAATTTACAACGGCAGCAGTACCAGCTGGCATCCTTGGTGAAGCAGTCTCAGGAGGTGGAGAAGGAGCTGGCGGAGTTGAGTGTTGTGCGATTCTCCTAGGTCGCCGCTACGCGAACGCCCTATGCTGGTCGGGTTAGACGGGTGAAGATTGTCTCGCAGACGGACCGGGTGATCACTGCTGAGATTACTCTTGATGTTAGGGATGGTGGTTAATTCTAGGGCAAGGGCATGTTTGTGGTAGTGGTGTCTTTGCCCAATAAGTTGAAAATGATCGGAGTCAATAACATTATTTGACCACTAATACTTGGACTTTTATTCTATCATTAAAGTATATTTACCGGATAGCACTAAGATAATTTAAAACCCCTTGTCTAGTCAATGACTTTGTTTATTATTGTAATAATTTAAGCATTTTGATAGTCAATAATCTGTAGTTAATCAGACAAATTACTGAACTTTTATGTTCGGGATTTAAACAATATTTTTTATGGGATAATTGTTTTAGTGATCAAGGATAGTATTTACTATCAAGGAAAATAAACATGACTAATATCATCAATGGAACACCAGGGAATGATTTGCTTGAGGGTACTCCTGGTGATGACCAGATTAATGGTAACGGCGGGTATGATACTCTTTTAGGTGGTGCTGGCAATGATCAAATCAATGGTGGTTCTGGCAATGATTCCATCGAAGGTGGTTCTGGTGATGACCAGCTTAATGGCAATGGTGGCAATGATACTCTTTTAGGTGGTCCTGGAAATGACCAAATCAATGGTGGCTCTGGCAATGATTCCATCGAAGGTGGTTCTGGTGATGACCAGCTTAATGGCAATGGTGGCAATGATTTTATTTTCGGTGATGCTGGAAATGACCAAATCAATGGTGGTTCCCAAGCTGATTTTATTTTTGGCGGTGCTGGTGATGATGTAATAAATGGCAACGGTAGCAATGATGGCTTTGATATCCTTGTTGATTTTGATGGAGGAAATGATACTTTAACGGGATCTTCAGACCGAGAGCTTATTATTGATGGCGATGGCGATGATATTATTTTTGGTAATGGTGGAGACGATATAATTTTTGGTAGCGACGGTCTAGACCAAGTCTTTTTAGGAACCGGTGCTGCTGAAGTCATTTTAACTACAGGGGAGGGGTATGATACTATCTATAATTTTGATCTTAGTCAAGCTAAATTTGTTCTAGACCCATTCTTTGTAGGCCAAGACTTAGATTTTGGGAGCTTGGAATTTTCTGATACTAACCAAGGAACTGAAATAGCTAGTAACGGTGACCTTCTAGCGGTTGTCGTTGGAGTTCAGGCTAGTCAAATCGATAATCCTGATCTCTTTCGCGATTCATTATTATTATTCTAATAATTTGTGATTGTCATGTTCATCTATTTAGTAGTTGCTCTTCATTTATGGGGAAAAACTAAAAATAGAAGTTATGCACAAATATTTTTGGGAAGCTCAATAGTCTGATGGGCTTCTAACTATATTATTGTTTCTAGACCCGATCATGGGTCTTTTTTTTGCGTTGCTGAATTGAAGTATGATTCCAAATAAATGCTTAAGCTTACGTACAGAATATTCCTAAGCATAAGGAACTATAACATCTCATAATTTGAGATAATTAATGAGCAATATATCGGACTATGATCTCCCAAAACCCATCCCAAAATACCTTTTTGAAAGTGCTCTACCGCTGTCCATAGCCAGATTTTTTTTTTTTTTTACTTGACAAATGTTTCTAATTGATCGAGTTCTCCTATAGCAGTCGCCAGGGCAGTTAGGACATGACAAAAGTCTCAAACCTAAGTAAGCGCAAGAGTTTGACTTCTGACTTCTGACTTCTGACTTCTGACTTCTGCTATACCTCGGGAATTCCTTGTGGTTCCTAGGCATCTGGCAATAGTTCTCCCACTTTTTTAATCCCAGTTATCACTGTGGTGTGGTTAACTCCTTTAACTCTCTCAATAGCTCTGAGTCCCATACCATTGACCTATAGTTTTAAGCACTCACGCTGAAGGGATAAATCCAGAGGATTTTGGGCTGTAATCTAAGCTATCAGCTTATGGGCTATGGCAGGAAACGGGCAAGATGCCCGTTCCACAAAACGCTTAAAATCATTCCATTATTAAGCAACGCCGAATTTTTTCCCTGTTCCCTATTCCCTATTCCCTATTCCCTACTCCCTACTCCCTGCTCCCTTTAAACCAAATGTAAACTAACCCCATCTGTCTGAGAATTAAGCAATAACAACTGAGCCGGTAGAGCCTGTTTAGTCTCACTATTCCAAATAGCTAAACGCGCTTCTAAGGATGACTTCAGCTCCTGAGTCGTTCCAGTTAAATATAGCGCCTCTAAATTAACCGCTTGTACCCCATCAACGGCCTGAATTAATGCTGTTACTTCTGCGGCTGTTACCCCTTGACCAAAGGTACGCTGTTCAAAGGCAAAAGCAGACACTAATAGTGTTTTAACCTCAGATAAAACCAGATCGCTGCGATAACGATAATCCACCCATATCCCGGCTTGAAGATTAAAGTAAAGGGCTTCATAACTATCAATTTCAACCTTAGACGCTACCGCCAGACGGCGCTGCTGAGCTGGGTCACGAGCAGCATTAATTCCATTGACCAGATTAGTATATAATATGGAATCAGGGCTGACTTGATTGCCATTACGGTCTGCAATGGTAAGGTGAATCAAGGGTAAGTTTTGCCCAATCTCTAAAGTAGCTACCTTGGCTTTACCAATACCAGCAAAGCTACGGGTAAATGTCTCAAAATCTTGCACTGAGACAATGCGCTCCATAGGCAAAATATTAACAGGAGCTTGAGACCGAGCTTGGTCACGGGTTTCTGGAGAAGCTGCTCCGATGGCGGGTAGGGGATTAGTAACATCTACAATTCCCAAGGGTCTGGTTTGCAGAACAGTAAGACTACCAGCCCCTACTTCCCCATCCAAGCCGATACCACTGCGATAGGTGGCGGTAATATTTTCATCTCCTGTGGGTAGACGAGCACCGCTTTGTCCATCCCCAAAGGTAATGTTAGTGTTGCCATTATCATCAATACGGACAATGTAGGCTTGGCGGCGGTCATCTAAACCATAAAGCGATCGCACTTCTTCCCACACTATATTATTGACCCTTACCTCCAAAGTGGTTTCACTACCGCTAGAGCTACTAGCAGAAATGTAGGTTAAAGGAGGCTTCTGGAGTACAAACTTCTGATTTCCTAAGGTACCATCACCACTACCAAGCACTTCATCCACCACTGTTTCACCATGAGTAGCCTGAGCAACATTAGCATTAATGGTTACTGTGGTGCGGTCGTAACGGTTTTGGAGTGACTGAGTTAGGGTCAGAGTAGAGCGTTGTTGGTTGCTAGAGATAGAGCTAGAGATAGATTTAATCACAACTACCTCATTAATAGTTTCCTCATCGACCGTAGTGGTTTGAGTAATTTGACTTGGATCCTTCTTACCACTGACAACAAGTGTTTTTCCGGTCTCTAGCCCTTCTATCAATTGCTCCAACTCAATTTGGTCACCTTCAAGGGGAAGATTTTGTTGAATTGCTGGCTCAAACAGGGCTAACTGTTCACTTTGAGCGAAAACCACTGTTTCACGGAAGCGCTCTGAACCAAACTCGGCCAGATTCTGATTTGAATCCAACTCAAGGCGAGTGATTTTTCCACTCTGTAGGAAATCATCCCGTGCTACAGTAGTTACCTGATTAATTTTGTATAGTTGTTTGCGGCTTGAGTGCATCAGCACTATCCAACTGCTTACTAATACATTGGAGTAAGTAGAATCAAGGTCAATATGGTTGTTTTGAATGGTAAAACCAGGCCATTCTGTTGCCACTAAGCCAGTAAATTTGGAGCCAGCTATAATAGTGTTGTTTTGATAGGTTATAATACACCGAACATCATTACTGGTGAAGCCCGAATTGATCAGCATCCAGTTATTCTCAGGAATTTGGGGTTCCTCGTAGCGAAATACACCCCTGTTTGTGGCTGCAAACAGATAGTGGGGATTATTACTAGTATCAGCAACTAGGGAATAGATTAGGATATCGATTACATCTGTTCTCTCTGGTGTAATCGGCAAACCTGTATTAACGGATTGCCAGTTATTCCGATCATTATTGAAGCGAAACACCCCTTGGTTTGTGCCAGCAAATAGGTAAGTGGTGCCATCGCGCTCATAGGTAACCAAGGAATAGACTACTGTATTAATAACTTCTGTTGTTCTTTCCCCTGTGGTTATTATGATAGTAGGCAAGTTTGTATTCACTACTTCCCAGCTATCCCCATTATTAGTGGAGCGAAACACTCCCTGGTCTGTGCCAGCAAACAGGTAATTTACATTATTGATTACGGCAGTGATTAGGGAATAGACAACAGTACTAGTTAAGCCAGTATTGGTATCCGTATTTGGCAAACCGGTATTCACCGGTATCCAGCTTTTGCCGCTATCGGTAGAGCGAAAAACTCCATCTTCAGTTCCGGCCAGGATAGTTTGTTCAGAGAAAGACGATTCGGAAGAGGAAGAGTAATAAGAAGAGTAAGTAAATAGCGATCGCACAACCGTATTGGGCAAGCTGGTATTCACAGGAGTCCAACTTTCCGAACCCTCTGCTGTGGCGGGAATGCGATGTTCAACAATAGTCAGAGACCCAGTGCCAATGGTTACCCAGCTTTCCCCGCCATCAGTGGAGCGAAACACATTACCACCAGTGGCTCCAGCAAACAGATGGCCTTGAGCGTTAATCGTCAGGGCATGAATATCTGTATTGGTCAATCCTTGGTTAATGGGAATCCATTCCTGACCACCATCGGTAGAGTAAAAAATCCCCTTATGAGTGCCAGCAAAAACCACATCTTGCCAGGTAGCCAAAGCTCGGATATCAGCATTTTTCAATAGACCTGTAGACACGGAATTCCAATTGTTTCCGCGATCGGTAGAGTAAAAAATACCACCTGCGATCGCACTATACTTACGCTTGGTATCATCTGGTAACTCTTTCCAATCGGGAGCATTGCTACCAAATAGGTTAATTTGCTGTCGAAAGGCAAAGACTTGGGGGGATTCGATGCTGGGTTGGTCTGGTGCTGGGGACCAAGTAACTTTGGTGTAACCGTCTTGAGTATTGGGTTCAACGGTTTGTAAGGTCAGAAAATGACTTTGATTGGATGCTGCTGCAGACGGGTCGATCAGTATCAGTAAATTACCAGGTTGGAGTTGGGTATTGATGCCTTCTAGGAATAGTTCGGTAGTGTTACCACTAATTGACTGGGTTTGTTTGACCAAAGGTCGATAAGGTGTCAGGGCATTCCATTGTGCTCTCGCTTCAATCTCCTCAATGGTTTCAAAGGTCTGAGGTAGTTCCCCTTGTCCTGGAACACTTTGAACTTTGGTTCCTTTGGGAACTGTAGCAACGCTAGTCGTACCAGGGGTATCGTCAACGGTGAAAGCTAGGAAAGTACTAGCCGCAACACCAGGATTGAGCTCGTAGCCGATAGTGCGAGTTAATTCCAGAACCGAGAGCCGTTCAGTAGCTGTGTTGAGATACCCTTCATTAGCAATCCGTTCTTGGTAGAAGCTAAGTACATCAACAACAGTAGCTAAGCTATCCAGAAATGCGATCGCAGGGTCATCTCGGTGGCTGGTATTGAGAGTAGCCAGAGGTCGGTTACCTTGGTCTGAGTCATTTGGGGAAGCCGTTTCAGTACGCAGACCTGCTAGCATCCGTTGGAAACTGGTGCCATGGGTGCTAACTCGATAGGCTAATGTGGTTAGGCCAGGGGAATTGTAGTGGGATGTCATATTTATACGGAAGGGAATAGGGAACAGGGAATAGGGAATAGGGAATAGGGAGTAGGGAGTAGGGAGTAGGGAATAGGGAGTAGGGAATAGGGAATAGGGAATAGAGCAGTTGGGATTCAAACTGAGTTATTGATTATTGCCAATAAAGCAGTAGATTGTATCTTTTTTGTGCAATGTTACTAATCAAATTATCGCCAAATTGCTATCTCTAAACAACCCATAATTTTGGTTAGCATATCCTTGTTTTTACTTATCATTATTGACAGGATGCTAATCGCTATCTAGTTGCAATTTTCAAGGATAATCTAGCTAGAGAATAGGATAAATTTAAACACCAAACCTGTTAATTAAGGAAAATTAACAGGTTTAAATTCCTACTTCCTACTTTAGGTATCCTAAATCAATTGTGATAATTTTTGATGCCATATTCCCTACTCCCTATTCCCTACTCCCTACTCCCTACTCCCTACTCCCTACTCCCTCTAATCACAAACCGCCTTGTAAATAAAACTGACTTCTGCCATTTTCAGGAGTATCGGGGTTATTATCCAAACGAGCAACAGCTAATGGCTCAATCAAGATTTGACCTGCTGCCAATTCCCCTCGATCGGGTTGTCCCCACTCACGGAAGCGAGTTGGCTCAACCCAGTCAACCCCAGGCACTTCCATGGCTTGGTTAACAATTTGGCTAAGATAGACCGGTTGACCGAAGGTAAAATTGTCAGGATGGAAGAAACCCCGTTGACCGATAGCTAAGTCTGTGTTGCTGAAGGTTTCCATAAGCGATCGCTTCACACTGCTCTGGAAATAGTTAGGCAAGACATGTACTGTCAAAGCAATATCGAGATTAACAAAATAGGGAGCCTGGATTTCGATATCATGACCCATTAACCGATAGGGAGCCATAAAAGCCAGTAGCTCTTCCCTAAATTGGGCATCAATCGGTCTACCACTATACCGATCCACAACAATAAATACGCTATACCAACTCCCTGTCCAACGCAACTGAGCTGCTGCTTTTTGGACTTCTGGATGACGCTGGATGGTAGTGGCATAGTCGGATTCGGTCACGCAGCGTTCAGGGGTTCGGAAGGCTTGGGGAGCGTATAACCGTGCTTGCTCAATCGGTTCCGGGTCAATTCCCCCTTGAGCTGCGATAGGATTCCTTACTCCAGTCACCTGTTTGACCAATTCCGCATAGGCATCACTAGTGACTGGTTCCAGATGAGCGATCGCATCAAGTCCCACATTACCCACCAAACCATTACCAATCCGGTAGCTGGTCATCAGCTGGGAATCTGGACTAGGTTGCTTGCCTTGAACACTATCACCAAAGCGCAGATAAGCAGTGCCATCACTCTCCATTTCCACCACAAAATCCGCCGCAAATCGGTCACTATTCAATAGGTCACGCTGCACCAACCAGGTTTCACCAGTATCCGATTGTAAACTGATCTGAGGCACTGCCGAACGGGGGTCTTGAACAACCGTTGTTGCCACCGCTTCGATAATGGCTTGCTGGTGGTTGTAAGGCACACTGTGGGTGAGACCAGTGCGAGACAACTTGGGACGATAACGACCAATGGTTGGGATAGTGGGCAGTATCTCTGTCCCCTCTTTAGGATAAGGCTCCCCATGGTCAGCCAAAACAATATTTCCTCGAGCCACCGTGATATCTGTGATTGGGCCAGTGCTACTCAGAGTTGCTAGCCATAGTTGGTAAGGCAGAGCATCCTGGGGGTGCCATTCAATCTCAGTAATATCTACTGGCTGATCAGTTGGGGGATGATGAAATTGACCACCAAGGGGGTCTTCTGTGGGAGTTACCTTAGTTAACCGTACTGGATGACGGTTTTGGGGGTTAGCCCCAGCCCTTAAACCAGTGTTTGGGTCTCTTACCTCTTCAAAGATCAACACATCCCCTGGTTGCAAAGCCAGATGTCCCATTAATGTTGCTTTGGTCTCTTGCTTCGACAGAAACCATTCCCTTGCTCCCCAGGTATAAAATTTAATCTCATTGTGGGCAGCAAATAGTTCCTGGGAATGTAGGGTTTGAAAGGTTTTTGCCCCTTGAGCCAAGACCTCACTCTTAGCAGAAGAATTAGGATCGATTACCGACCCTTGACCAGAAACATGGGTTAGTAGAAGAGTTCCTTGTTCTAGAAGAGTTCCAATGTCTCCAAGAGTTCCGTTTTCTAGCAGCCCCTCATTAACATTTACTGCTACCTGCACCCAGACTCTAGCATTGCAGCCCTCGTGCAACACGTAATCTACCAGCCTGCCGTGGCGGCGTACAGACGTGCGGCGGCGAGCTGTACCAAGGTAGGCTTCAGTAGCTACAGCATCCTGATAGTAACTGAGGTAGTCAGCAGAGTAGGCCAATACTTCCACCAGCGCAATCCCTAAATCCGCAGGATTTCGCTCTAGCCATTGAGGCATCACTTCCGACAAGCGGTTGAGCATTAATTGCCGAAAGCTGCTATAGTCTTTAGCTAAGTAATCTATCTCCGGTACCGACAGGGTTTCTATATCACTTGAGGATACTGGCTGGGGGTCAAAGGTAACTTGGTCTGGACGTTTGAAGGAAAAATTGACCCGCTCAAAAAACGGATCGAGGTTGCTAATATTAACCAGTTGTAGCGTATAGGTAGATAAATCACTAACCTGGGACTTAGTAGGAGCTTTGTATTCCACCAACAGCGTCAGCACATTCCCACTAGGTGGTTGGATTTCCAGGAGCCTAACATCAGTAGTTGTAACCGCCGTACCTCTAGTGATGCGAATATTTCTAGAGGTCAGGTTTGAGAGCACTTCCTGGGTTGCTTGTGTGGAAGCTGGTACAAAATGAAGCTTTAGCGCCCACTTATTCGGTTCATTCGGTGTCTGTTGTGATTCCACCTGAATGTAATCCAGCCCGATCTGTTTAGTTTGACGACTAAGAGCGATCCGGCGTTGGTGTCGGAACATGTGTTCAGCTGTTACCAAGTCTGTCATATCACAAACCTCGCTCAAACTCAGTTACCTGACGCTGTTGATTACGCCGAATCACATACTGCACTGTGACTCGCAATTTAGTATCTTCACTCTCCACTTGCACCCTCTCGACTTGAATTAACTCCCCTAACCACTGCTGCAACGACCCTTGAACCAGAAACTGAACCGCAGTACTCAGTTCCTCACTATTCGGAGCAAAGACCAGCTGCATCAGACTGCAGCCCAAGGTAGGACGGTTGACCCGTTCTCCTGGGGACGTAAACAGTAATTGTTCCATCAGCTGAGGGATGTGTTCTTCAGAGGTAGCCTCTGCTGTCCGCCTCCGCCCATCGATTTGGAAAGGATAGCCTATCTCCATTGCTACATAGATAGCTCTGACCACAACTCATTCACTATAGCCTGCTCCCTAAGTGAGTTGATCTGGCTTCCCAGGTTGGGTTGAGTTGGGTTGAACATAGTGAAACCCAACTCTGGCAAGGGTTTGGTTGGGTTTTGTTACTGCTCCAGGGCTCTCTAGGGAAAATCAAGGATTTTGGGAGTTTTCTGGAAAACTATTGAAGCGATCGCATTCACAAATCTTAATAATTTATCGACTACTTTGCTGCTATTTGGGGCTTGAATTGTGTTCTACAGGGTACCTAAATCAATTGTGATAATTTTTGATGCCATATTCCCTACTCCCGATTCCCTACTCCCTACTCCCTACTCCCTCAGGACTTACGCAAGCACGCTATATATAGCGTGCTTGCGTAAGTCCTGAGTATGATATGATGGTGAGGGGGTAACAAGCAGGTTAAAAACGGGTTGGGGTAAGCTTTTGAGCCATGCTATTCCAAAAAAGATTGGGTTAATTGACAGGTTAATTAACGCCTCTATTTGCGTACGCAAAGTCTTGAAACCTAATTTTTTCGTTGGTCAAGTTTAATTGGGATGGCCATCCCTGGGGACATCTTCTCAAAGGTAACCCAACTGAAACCCTTACTACACGCTTGCAGGAGAATTTTCACCCCCTCAGGAAACGATGGCTTTTACAGAATTGCAATTATGGGCAATAGTCCGGACATGAACTGTGATAAAGTATTGGTGATGATAGTTTACCATAAAATTGATTAATATGATCAATTATTTCTCCCATGTAAGTGTTGTAAAGACTCACAATAAAGGAAAAGGGGTTTTCGCAGATAAAAAATTCGATGTAGGGGAAATTGTTTTAGTAGGTAAGCCAGTTGCAAAGTCGCCAGAAAGGACTTGGCAGACTTTGCAAATGGACATAAATACTCATGTGAGAATGGATGAGCCTTTTGAGCTTGTAAATCATTCCTGTGATCCTAATTGTGGAATTAAATTGAATGAGTTCAATGGATACAGTCTAGTGGCAATGAAAGAGATTATCCAAGGAGAAGAAGTGACTTTTGATTATTGTATGTCTGAATGGATTTCAATTGCTGTGCCTAATTGTAATTGTCAAAGCAATATCTGTAGAGGCTCTATTAATGGTGGTAAATTTTTATCCGATCAGATTTTGGAGAAGTATCGAGGTTTCTTGGCTCCCTATTATGCAAAATTATTAGAGAAATAGGCAATGCTATAGCGTTTGTATATGGGTGAGTAAGGTTTAATCGGAGATGGTTGCTTATCACTAAATTTCCGGACATGATATTACCAACTAGAACCCTTACCACACAAAGCTTGCAGGCGAATTGTCGCCCCTTCAGGATGCGTTCCCGTAGCGTGGCCCAAAGGCCAAGGTCAATGGCAATACTATTCTATTAGTAGTCAACTGCTCTAAGACAGTATCGAAATAGTTGTTGATGACTTCGATTAGTGCGATGGGTAGCCAATTGCACTATTCTATTAGTAGTCAATTTTTCTAGGACAGTATCGGAATAGTTATTTATTACTGGGATTAGTTCGATGCTTACGCCATTCCAATTGGCTCTTATTAGTTAACTGCTGTAGGACAGTATCGGTATAGTTATTGATGACTGCGATAATAAATTCGATGCGATCGCTTTTAGCGGAAGCTGAGGCCGTAGGCCACGCGGGGCGCGTTCGCTTCATCGCGAAGCGTGACCATTCGCGTAGCGTGGCCCAAAAGCCAATCGATTAGTGCCTAATAGCAAGAGGATTGATTGAGGTAGGGTTTACCGTCAACCAAACAACCTTCAACCAAACAACCTTCAACCAAACAACTTTCAACCAAACAACTTTCAACCAAACAACTTTGGCCTATTGGCCACGCTTCGCGAACAACCAAACCAACACAAATCACATTCCCTTAACCCGACCTGGCATCGGGATAACAGTAACTGGAGTACCCGTAGGTACACAAGTTGCCTGAGAATCTTGCAACAGCACTGGCATTCCCATCACCTTAACTCGCACTGAACCAGTAATCCAGGATGCGATCAAGCAAGGACCAACATTGGCCGGTGGAGGAGGATTAGCACAACCAGCCACCACATAGGTGGGAGCTTGGGTAAGCACTGGTTGACCCATTATTTTGACCCGGGGATTGGGAACCATCGGTTGGACTTGTCCGCCATGAGCACACAAGATTTTGTTAGCAAGCGATAACACAAAACCTGGCATTAAATTACCTCCAACGCACCATTATTAATATTCACGCTAGCAGGTGAAAGTTTAACATTAGCAGCACCATTACTCAGTTCAATTCCCGAAGGAGCTAGCTTTACTGTTGCTGGAGAGTTACTAAGTTCGATTCCTGATGAGGATAGTTTGGCCGCTGCTGGAGAGTTATTAATCTCTACCCCTGATGAGGATAGTTTTATCACTGCTGGACTTTTACTTAATTGAATACTATCTTTGGCTAACTTACCAGTAGAGGAGCTATTTTTTAAATCAATACTGTCTTTAGTTAGCTGAATTTCAACCGCATCTTCTTTGATTTGAATATTATCAACAGCCAGGGTAACCGTAGACGCATCATTGCTTAACTCAATGGTTTCTGCTGTTAACTTCGCGATGGTTTTGCTATTGTTATTGATTTCAATCCCGTTATCATCAAACACTAAAGTCAGCGGATTAGATACCACTGGTTTAGCCACTTCAATGGTCAATCCTTTGGTAGTCCCAAAATTACTGAGAGTGAAGGTAATTCCATCAGTTTTAAAGACTTGCACTTTCTCTGGGTCAAGCACTTTCGCATTTGCCGGTAGCTCACCTTTGCCCCAGAAGCAACCAGTCCAAATCGGGTAATCGGGATCGCCTCCTTCAAATTCCACCCAGACATTTGCTCCCACTGGCGGAATCGCAAAAAAGCCGACATCAGCTCCAGCATAGGGAACACAGGGCATTGCCCAGCTTTGGCGACCGTCCCCTAATACTGCTGGTACACTCACCTGTATCCGACCAAGGTACATCAGGTCTTTATTCCCAGTTACTGTGCCACGATACTTGCCAAAAAATTCTTTCATGGTCTTACTGCTAACGTTGTCGAACCCAATCCTTCACGGGTGAGTACGAATTGCTGCTTATATTGTCCCGTTTGGAGCTGATGAGTCACACTTTTAACATAATAAAACCCATCATACTGGTTGCCTACCCCTCGCACACCCACAAGAGCACCAGCTTGGAGGATACCGTTGTACTCTAGAGCATTCAAGGTCCCTTCCGCTACCACTACGTCATCTAAGGATGTATCGGTTATCCCTTGAGCAAACGCCTTAGCTTGAGATTCACTCAACCCCTGGATGGGTTTGGGAACCACTGTCCGAACTTGAGACTGTTTCAAGGCTGAGGTTTGGGCTAGGGGGAAAAGCTTACTAGAGGAAATGTCTAGGGATTTGACTTTGTTGGTATCCCGGTCTTGCACTTGTCCAGACACCGTAGTAGCGGCAAGGGCATTGTACTCGAAACTGATCGATTCCACATTAGTATTCGAGCCCATATTCACCGAAAGGGCAGACTGGGGTAATCCCAAGCGTTTCGGGGGTCCCCAATAGGCCGTGTTAGTTCCAGGTGCTGGTCCTGGAGTAATGTAGAAAACATAACCATGACGCCTTGCCATTTTCAGAAGGTAGTCCAAGTCAGTGCCATGCTGAACAGGGATGCGCTCCGTCGGTAAGGGAGGTTTGTCGGTCAGTGGCGGAATGACTTGGGGGATAAGACCATATTTGGCATAGCTAGCGATAATTTTATTAGCAATTATCGTTTCGTTCTGGGCTGGGTGCTCAACAATCTTTTCTTCTAAGTCCATCATCACGCTGACATCTTCCCCAGTCACCACGATGCTAGATTCCCCAGGATTATTACTGGGCAAGAGCTGCTGGTGAGTAATCACGCCATCCATCAACACCTGAGGCTTACCGTTGAAGATGACCACCAGAATTACTCGGTTGAAGGGTTTGAGCTCTCCACTTTTTAGCACAGGATAATCCCGCTCTACCAAACTCGCACTGCGACCAGCTCGAAAGCGCAGTTGAAAGCCAGAACGCTCTTGGGCAGAATGGGTAACTTCAACGTTAGCTAGGGATTCGATTAGCACCGAAGACGCTGGCTTGGGCACTGTTGAACCAATTAGTACCGTGAGTTGAATGCCTAATTTTACCATTGTAAACTGGGTGAGGTACTTTCGTCTTTGGTTTTAGGGAGTCGGGAGTCGGGAGTCGGGAGTCGGGAGTCGGGAATAGGGAATAGGGAATAGGGAGTCGGGAGTCGGGAGTCGGGAGTCGGGAGTCGGGAGTCGGGAACAGGGAACAGGGAACAGGGAACAGGGAACAGGGAACAGGGAGTAGGGAGTAGGGAGTAGGGAGTAGGTATGCAGCGCGGTCAAAGGGAGCCAGCGCGGCCTCCCCAGCTCCCCATCTCCCCATCCCCCCATCTCCCC